>JBJEWN010000059.1:0-5097 GCA_051885075.1 Bullifex sp. | reverse complement strand
CGGCAGTCAGAAGATAAAAAAACCATCAGAAAAATCAACGAGCTGTTAAAGGATATTGAGAGAAACGGTAATACCGGGTTAGGAAAACCGGAACCGCTGTCAGGAAGTCTTGCAGGCTACTGGTCAAGACGAATCAACGAAAAGGATAGACTGGTTTATGGAATAAGCGGAAACGAAATCAGGATTCTTTCCTGCAGATTCCATTATTCAGATAAATGACAGCATTCAGACAACGATCGAAGTCCGGACTGACTTTCAGTTTTTATTGAACTGAGAGGGGAGCCCTCTCCCCTCTCATAGCATGATCCTACTTTACGATCACCGAGAAAGACAGGTTCATTTCACCATCCTGTACTTTGTACTCATCTGCAAGTTCGGGACCGCATGATGCGGAACCAACACCTCCCATCTTATAGTCGATATGGAGGTTGATGCATCCGTCCTCCTCCAGTTCCCAGTCATGGTCTGCAGAAAGAAGGCCGGAAACCGAATACATTGATGCATTGAATGAATACGACTTTTTGCTCTGTATGAGCATTCCGTTAATCTCAGTCTCAAAGGTGCCGAAATGACTTCCTGACTCCTGTGGCCTGATATGGTGCTCGTACATATCAGAAACAGGTGAAGTGAAGTATCCCGGATATGATGCCTGATTTTTATCCGAGTAAGCTTCATAAGGACCATAGCCGTAATATGAGACTTCATCATCCCCAGTACCGTTCAGATAAAGAGTCACTCCGAAGCGGGGAAGATATGGATATGCCATATCCTTCTTGAGATCAACCTTCACATCAAGTCTTCCGTCATCACGGACAGTGAATACGGATGTTCCACGGAGGACTGGCTGTTTTGAAACAGGTGCGATGGAGAAATCATAGCTGACAGTTACCGAATCCTTTGCCTTTTCCGCTTTCACATCATAAGTCTTCAGCTGAGTATGCAGGTATCCTGCACCTTCCCAGGAACTCTTCACTTTCCGGTCATTATCGGTGAAACCACGGAGAATATCGTAAGTAAGCGGCTTTGCAAGCAGTTCCTTACCGTTCCTGACGACTGAGCAGAGCGAAGCACCTTTCTTAAGGAAGGAATAGGAAACATCATTCACGCTTACCGTGAACCTGTCAGATGTTTCAGTTAAGCGGATATCTCCCTTCCTGCCTTCATGAATCTGTGTCACATATGGCTTTAATGTAAAGTGATCAAACCCAAGCTCATGATCATCACCATCAAGATATGTTACCTTCAGGACCTGACCATCCGTGATATCAAAAGGCAAGCCGACCTTCTTTTCACTCCTGAGTGCAATCCAGGGAAGTGCTATCCTTTCTTCCCTGATAACTTTTCTTTCATCATAAAGAGTAATGAGTGCTGAAAGTGATGCTGTATCCTTAAAGCCGTACATCATGTTTCTCATTACAAGAGTATCGCCTTCCAGCTTCGACCTGATGGGACGCAGAACGTTCCTGTAACAGAGAAGTCCGATGTGAGGCCTCCTGTCAGGGAATACAAGACCGTCAACGCAGAAGTTTCCGTCATGGGGATACTCGCCGCTGTCGCCGCCGTAAAGGTACTTTCCATCCTTTAAAACAGCATGGTCACACCACTCCCAGGCACAGCCTCCCATTGCCATGTCATTTGCCATGATCGCATCAAAGTACTCCTCAGCATCCCCTGGGCCGTTACCCATGCTGTGGATATATTCACAGAGGAATACAGGCTTCTTTCTGTCATATGACCTGATATCGGAAGCAGGCTCATACATGTAGCTGTCCACATCGAGTACCGATGTATCGACACTCAGTCCGTCAAGTTCCGCCCTCTGGGCACCCTCATACTGAATGATGCGCTCATCAAGGGCCTTAACCGCCCTGGCCGCTTTGATGAAATTCTCACCCCATCCGCTCTCGTTACCGAGTGACCACATCGTGATGCACGGGAAGTTCCTGTGCTCAAGGACATTGGAAGTGTTCCTTTCGATAAATGCTTTTCTGAACCTCTCATCCTCAGCAAGCAGTGCAAAGTTATCCTTTGCGGCACTTCCGTATTTCCTGATGACGCCATGGCACTCGATATCAGCTTCAGCCACTACATAAAATCCGATTTCGGAACATAGTTTATAAAAGAAGTCAGGCGATGGATAGTGACTAGTCCTGATACAGTTGAAGTTTGCCTCCTTCATCAGAAGAAGATCACGTCTGACATGCTCTTCATCAACACATGGGCCTGTGAGGGGATCACTGTCGTGGCGGTTGGCACCGAAAAGCTTGATGGGCTGTCCGTTTGTATAAAATACCCTGTCCTTTATGTATGAACTCACGAAACCAACGCTCTGTGTGAGTGTTTCATCAGGAGTTTCGATTATCAGTGTATAAAGATTAGGCTCTTCCGCAGACCAGAGTCTGATATTGTCAAGCTCCATTGTGAACGGTTTTTCATAATCCTCAGTGAAAATGACATCATCCCCTTCACAGAGCATGACGCTCACTTCAGGGTTTCCCGCCACATCCGTAAGGGCGAAGGAGAATGTGCCGTGCATGTCAGCTATCAGCTTATAGTCCCTGACATGATCGAGAGGACGCTCAAGTAGATACACGTCCCTGATTATCCCGGTGAATCGGAACTTGTCCTGATCCTCAAGATACGTGCCGTCTGACCACTTCAGGACGGCAACGCCTATCCTGTTTTTTCCGCTTACAAGGAAATCGGTCACATCGTACTCACTGATGCAGTGAGGCACCTGTCCGTAGCCCGCTTCCTTTCCGTTTACATAGAGATAATAAGCTGAATCAACACCATGGAAACTGAGATAGTACCTTCTCTCATCACGTTTGTCGACATTTATGTCCTTTATGTAAATGGCTGTCGGATTGTCGTCGGGAACAAACGGAGGATCATAAGGAATCGGGTAGTTCACGTTTGTGTACTGCACCTGATCATAGCCCATCAGCTGGATGACGGACGGAACCTTTACTTTCTCAAGCGATGAAAGATCGGCATCCGGTGTGAAATACACATCCTCAGCAGCTTCCAATGAGGGGTAGAATCTGAAGCTCCAGTCTGTTCCGGAAAGCAGTGTCTTTCCTGAAGAAAGTTCATATATGGCATGTGAAGGCTCTGCATTCACATGAATGACATCGGGATTTTCATAATACTTGTTTACTTTCATGGCTATCACCATAGCCCAGTTATATAGTGTTTGCAACCATGAACAATGACCCATAGGTCCAGGAATATGTCCTTAATGACTTTCAGTTACTGCCTCAGAATCAGAAGAAAAAGAGAGGTGTACGTGAAGGAATATGTGGAAAAGCACCTGGCTCCCAGGATCATGGGCGATGGCGGCTGGGTTGAATTCGTATCATTTGAAGATGGAGTGCTTCATCTCGTTTTCAGGGGTGAATGTTCAAAGTGCATCGTGATTGACCGCTGCATCAGCTGGATGCAGGAAGAGATCAGAAGGGATCTCGGTGCTGAAGTGAAGATTGAAGGAAAGAGGATAAAGCCCTTTTTCTGGGACGCAAACTGATAAGGTGGGTGATGTATGGCATTTGTTGAAGTTGTAAGAAGAAGTTTAAGGACGGAAGAGTGGACCGATCTGAGATACGGCTATCTGAAACGCGGCATCATAAAAGACACAGAGGAAATAACGGATGTACTTATCAGGGACAGGGTTCAGACAGGTGAAACCGGATATGAGGACATTTCCGACTGGCGAAAGCTTTCAAAGGATGATGATTACCTCCACACAGCAGCCGAGATGATAGTCCGTGTAAACGGCCGCTATGCGGGAGGCATCGACCCGAACAGGGACCGCATGCTGCTAAACCCGTTCATCGGCGATGACTGGAGCTGCGACATCGAGATAGAGGGCTACAACAGAAGCAAGCCTGATGATGAGAGAAACCCCGATGCCATGAGTGACCGTGGTTGCAGGCAGTTTTTCCACGGAATGTACTTCGCATCCGTCAATGAGGACGTACTTGGTCTTTATTACGATCTCACAGCCTCATCGACATGGAAAAAAGCAGACATTTCGATGAAGACCTGAGGGCATTCCTGACAAAGGAACTTGATAAAGCCCTTAACCTGGTTGACTTTGAAACCTATGAAGGTGCAGACAGGGCCAGAGTGTACATTGAAAAACACATATATTCCAATACTGATTTCAGATCATCAGGCTCTGTTGCTCTGATTTCACACAGCCACCTGGACATCGCATACTACTGGAGGAGGATTCACACCGTTCAGAAGAACGCAAGAACAATCCTTATCCAGATGAAACTGATGGATAAATATAAGGACTTCACATACTGTCACACCCAGCCGTACATCTATGAAACACTGGAAAAGTACTACCCTGAGATCTTTGCCGAGCTGAAGGAAAAGGTTGCTTCAGGGCAGTTCGAGCCGGTGGGAGCGATGTATGTCGAGCCCGACTGCAACATCCCGTCTGCCGAGTCACTCATAAGACAGTGCCTCTACGGACAGATGTACTATGAAAAAGCATTCGGCCGCCGTGTCGACTCGGCATGGCTTCCGGACGTATTCGGAAATTCCTGGATTCTTCCCCAGATCCTGAAAAAGAGCGGAGTTGACTATTTCGTATCAAACAAGATGTCAACCTGGAACGACACGAACCGCTTCCCCCACAACAGCTTCATATGGAAGGGTATTGACGGCACGAAAATCGCCGCATCAGTTCCCACTACACACTTCATAACCTGGAACATGCCAAGCCAGATTAAGGAAAACTGGGATGCATACATCGATAAGGAAGAAGGCGGTGACACACTCTCAATGTTCGGTTACGGCGACGGAGGATCCGGTGCCACTGAAGAAATGATCGAGCTGATGCACCGTGTCATCAACGAGGGAAAATACGAAGTGTCTCCCGAAGAAGACGGCTTTGCGCTATCCCTTCTCAGAAGCAACATCCGTCCCGACATCGATTCAGACATGGGAGAACATGACATAATCTATGCCATAATACCCCATGAAGGCTCATTCATCGATGCACGTGTCAACGAAAAGGCATACGGTTTCAACTCCCCGCTGATAAGACAGGAAAAAGAGGTAACGTTTGAAAACCCGTTCCCC
>JBJEWN010000058.1:0-5106 GCA_051885075.1 Bullifex sp. | reverse complement strand
TGCCAGACTTTCCGATACCGCAACAAAAACTATGACCGAACATGCTATCGGTTCTCCATTGAAGCCTGCTGAACAGCATCGCTCTTTGCCTTGATCTCGTCAGCGGATGCATTCTGGTTTGCAAGAGTGTCCTTAAGCTCCTTAAGGGCTGCCTCGATCTTTGACCTTTCGCCGTCAGAGACCTTGTCACCGTAATCCTTGAGAGCCTTCTCGGTTGCATAGACGATGTTCTCACCGTTGTTGCGTGCCTCGATTGCCTCACGGAGTTTCTTGTCTTCAGCCTGGTGTGCCTCGGCATCCTTGACCATCTTGTCGATCTCTGCTTCGGAAAGTCCGGATGAAGTCTCGATCCTGATCTTCTGCTCCTTGCCTGTTCCGAGATCCTTTGCGGATACGTGGACGATACCGTTGGCATCAATATCGAAGGTTACCTCGATCTGGGGTACTCCCCTGGGTGCTGCAGGAATACCGACAAGGTCGAACTTACCGAGTGTCCTGTTCTGGCTTGCAAGCTCACGCTCACCCTGAAGAACGTGAATCGATACTGCAGTCTGACCGTCAGCAGCGGTTGAGAAGATCTGGCTCTTCTTTGTAGGAATTGTCGTGTTCCTCTCGATGAGCTTGGTATTCACGCCGCCGAGAGTCTCGATACCGAGTGAAAGAGGTGTGACATCAAGCAGGAGTACGTCCTTGACATCACCCTTGAGGATACCGCCCTGAATTGCGGCACCGACTGCAACGACTTCATCGGGGTTGACACCCTTGTGAGGCTCCTTCCTGAAGAGGTTCCTTACGAGCTCCTGTACGCACGGAATACGTGAGGATCCGCCGACAAGGATGACTTCATCAATGTCATCTGCAGTGAGACCAGCATCGCGGAGTGCGTTCTGGCAGGGGATCTTGGTTCTTTCAACGATCGGTGCGATCATCTGCTCGAACTTAGCCCTTGTAAGGGACATCTGAAGGTTCTTCGGGCCTGTTGCGTCAGCTGCGATGAACGGAAGGTTGATGTCCGTGGTCTGAGAGGAAGAAAGTGTGATCTTTGCACTTTCAGCAGCATCCTTGAGTCTCTGAAGGGCCATGTTGTCCTTTGTAAGGTCGATGCCTGTTTCCTTCCTGAATTCATCAGCCATCCACTGGATCAGGAGCTGGTCGATGTTATCACCGCCGAGGTGTGTGTCACCGTTTGTTGACTTAACTTCGAAGACACCGTCACCGAGCTCAAGAATGGAGATATCGAACGTACCGCCGCCGAGGTCGTACACGGCGATGACTTCATCCTTTGAGCTGTCCTTGCCGAAACCGTATGCAAGGGCTGCTGCGGTAGGCTCATTGACGATTCTCTTGACGTCAAGACCTGCGATACGGCCTGCATCCTTGGTAGCCTGTCTCTGGGCATCGTTGAAGTATGCGGGTACAGTGATGACCGCTTCAGTCACGCTCTCGCCGAGATATTCCTCTGCAGTCTTCTTCATCTTCATGAGAACTTCCGCACTGATCTCCTGGGGAGAAAGCAGCTTGCCGCGGATGTCCACCTTGATCTCATCGTTGGGACCTGCAACAACCTTATACGGTGTCAGCCTGATCTCCTCACCTACTTCATGGAACTTCCTGCCCATGAATCTCTTTATTGAATAAACGGTGTTGTTCGGGTTGGTGACCATCTGGTTCTTTGCGGGCTTACCCACAACACGCTCAGTGTCACTCTTGTAACCTACTACGGAAGGAGTTGTTCTGTCACCCTCCGCGTTTGTGATGACCTTAGGTTCGTTTCCTTCCATTACTGCAACGCAGCTGTTGGTTGTACCAAGGTCGATACCAATGATTTTTCCCATTTTATTTAATCCTCTTCTGCAATTAATTTATATTTTCAAAGCCCGCTTCTGCAGGCTGGATGTAATGTAATAATGATCCGTGAAAACGTCAATCAGCTGGCTTGGTAACTTTTACTTTTGCGCTTCTGACGACTCTTCCGTTTACCTTGTAACCCTTCTGGAGAATCATGGAAACGGTTTCTTCCTTTGCATCCTCACTGATTTCCATCATGCATGCCTCATGCTCATTGGGATCAAAGGCGACGTCCGCCTGATCGATGACCTCAAGCCCCCAGCTGGTTTTCAGGATCGAGTAGATCCTGTCCTCGATCATCGCGACACCTTCACGGATGACTTCAACATTATCACTGTTCTTTGAAGCTTCAAGAGCCCTTGAAAAGTCATCAAGGGGACCGAGCAGGTCCTTGACAAGTGCAGTGTTGGCATATTTAACGGCATCTTCCTTCTCCTTGAGAAGGCGCTTTCTGTAGTTCTCGGTATCAGCCTGAGTCCTGATCAGCCTGTCCTTAAGCTCTTCAGCTTCTTTTTTCGCTGCCTCAAGTTCGGCTTCAAGTGATTCTATCTTCTCATCCCTGGGATCGGACTGAACCTCCTCCTCTGCAGGAACTTCCTCTTCTTCAGGCAATTCCGGTTCAATGTCCTCCATGGTTTCAGCGACCACTTCTTCCTTTATTTCCTCTTCGTTTTCATTTTTCTTTTTGCTCATATGTTCCTCTCTTATTCCTGATACTCAAGGTAAGTTAATACCGGCTTACCGTAACGTCAAGGTCTCATTCGCCGTCAAGTATGTCTTCCTCTTCACCGAGGAGATCCTCCGGGAAGGCCTGGATGACGACTGACGCCTTTCTGCTTCTCGCCTGAGTGGGAAACTCATCGGCAGGACCGGAAGCCTGCTTTCTTTCAAGCTTTGCTTCTTCCTCAAGGCGCTCCCTTTTCACGTCATCAAGCTTATTCTTCTCGTCATCATACCTGTCCGCAAGTCTGGTGAGTTCCTGGGAAACGCTTTTGTTCCTTTCCGTAAGGTTGAACAGTTCCTCCTTGGTCTCGGTAACCCTCTTCTGTGTTTCCTCAAGCTGGTTCTGCTTCTCATCCAGTCTTCTCTGCAGGTCATTGAGGCGTTCCACCGTGTTTGCTATCGTCTCATCCGCTCCCTGATGAAGAAGTGACACGCTCTCCTTGATCGCACTCTGCCTGTCGGACAGATTGGAAATCGTTTCAAGCGCCACGCTGTTCATTGCCCTGTACACACCGTCGATTCTGGTCATCTCCTCACTGAGGATCCTGACAAGCTCCTGGCGGTTATTCTCCCGGAAAGAGGCACTTTCGGCAGTTATGAGTTCTGTTTCCTTCCTGTGAACCTCTCTGAGGGAAGCTTCACATGCACGGCTTCTTTCCTCGGCCTCCGCGCACCTGGCATCGAGGGCTCTTATGTTTTCGCCTGCGGCTTCGGAAAGCTTTCGTTCGGTATCGCTTACAAGCACTCCGATGTTCTCTTCGGTTTCCTTACGGAATTTTTCAATGTTCTCCCTGCTCTGGGCACACTCTCCTGATATCAGGTCACGGCTTCTGGAAAGATTCTCAATCTCGCTTCTGACCTCTTCCTCAAGCTTTCTCAGACTGTCCGTGAATGAGGCAAAAACCGCGTTAAGCTTCTCCTCGAGGGATGTATACAGCACGGAGAGATTCGTCCTTGCGTTGAGTGCGGACTCATCGTTCTTCCTGAGTTCCTCATCCAGAGAGGCTTTTCTATCCAGGAAAGCGGCTTCTGCGCTTCTTTCCTTTTCCTCAATCGCTTCGATTGAAGATGACAGGAATGCACCGGCCTTGCCCTTTTCCTCCTCGAAGAATGCTTCGGTTTCACTTTTTCTCGCAGCCGCATCACAGACCATTTCATCGGAGATTGCACGGATTCGCTCTGCTTTCTCATCGAAGTACCTGTCAAGCCCTGCCTTTTCTTCGGCAAGCTCACCGCGGTAACGTTCAAGCATTGCCTCCGCTTCCCTGTCCTTTGATTCATAAAAACCGGACAGTCTCTCCTGTTCCTCGGAAAGGGACCTTTCCCTCTCATCAAAGAGAGCTGAAAGACTATCCTTCTTTTCCTCTATCTCACCCAGACGGGAATCTATACCTGTCATGATGGCAGACTGCTTCTCATCCATGGACCGGAGGCATTCGGCAAGTGCATTCCCTGCTTCCTCTTCCCTCTTCAGCGATGCGGCTTTTGCCTCATCAAGGTAAGCTCCGAACTCTTCCCTGTTCCTTGAAAGCTCATCCGAAAAGAGCGACAGCATCTCACGTTCCTTTTCCTGATGCTCTCCCGCGATTGAATCGAGTGTTTCCCTGGCACCGGCAAGGTATGCCTTCACGGCTTCCTGCTGCCTGACGGTCTCTTCCTCAATCCTTGCGGCATCGGCCTTGAACGACTCAATGGTCATGTTCACGGCTTCCGCCTTCCTGACCTCATCCTGGACAACGCTGATGCGGTTTTCCGCATGTTCCGTCTGAAGCCGCAGCTTTTCCAGCGTTACTTCATAGCTTCTGCATATCGACTCCAGCGCGGCCAGATCATGACGATGGGCGGTAAGGCTGTCCAGGGAAGCCGCTATGTCGGCAATAACCCTCTGGGCTTCATCCTCCTTGGCCTGAATCTTGTCAATCGAATCGTGGCACGTCTCTTGAACGCGCTTTGTTGTCTGAGTCGCCTCATTGCGGAAATTAGTTATCTTTTCCTTTACATTCTGAAGGCTCCTGCTCTTTTTGTCCTCAGCGCGAAGCGCCAGGATGATAATCAGCGTTATCACGAAAAGAGCTACAGGAAGTATGTAAACCATCATCTCCATTTATTGCTGCTCCTGAAAAAACATCCTTTTCATTCCGTAATAGTCCCTGACCACGATATCGGCAAGTGGGTATGTCCCTTTTTTCCGCGTGATCAGGCAGGTCCGGTACCCGGCATGGGAGGCACCGGTGACATCCTTTCGGTAACTGTCCCCGACATAAAGTATCTTCTCCGGCTCCAGGGAGAGCCCTGCAGCCATTACCTCAAACGGTGTGGCATTCGGCTTCAGCGTTCCCACATCCTCAGTACTTGCCGCATAGCAGTAAAGCCCCGTTATTCCCAGCACCTCAGGCTTGTTCCCGATAGGGAAATCGGAAAGAAGACCAACTTTATATCCTTTTGCGTTAAGCTCGGCAAACAGCTCCTTCATCCCTGGATATGGCCTGATGCACCTGTCATGGCGGCACCATGGTTCATACATATACCTTGAAT
>JBJEWN010000057.1:0-5134 GCA_051885075.1 Bullifex sp. | reverse complement strand
CCTTCTGCTCCTGATGGGACTGTGCCTTTACCGATACCGACTCAGAGCTTTCCTTTGCTTTCTCCTCAGAAAGGAAACGTGCTTCCTTTTCCTCCAGCTTGTATGCAAAGTAATCGTAGTCACCTTCGAAGAATTCAGGCCTGTCGTCACTCAGGTAAAGAATCCTGGTGGCAAGGTTTTTGATGAAGTGGGTGTCGTGGCTGACGAAAACGACCGTGCCGTTATAAGCCTTTATTGCATCAAGGAGCATTTCCTTTGCATTGATGTCAAGGTGGTTAGTCGGTTCATCCAGAAGCAGAAGGTTGCATGGATGAAGAAGGATCTTCAGAAGTGAAAGGCGTGACTTTTCGCCGCCCGAGAGCACTCCCACCTTCTTGAATACATCATCACCGTTGAAAAGGAAGGCACCGAGCATCGATCGCAGGCGGGGAATGTCCTTTGTATCCGCAACGCTTTCAGCTTCCTCAAGCACTGTATTGGAGTCTGTAAGTGTTTTTTCCGAGTCCTGAGCGAAGTATCCTTTCTTCACACCGGCACCGTCACGGACTTCACCCGTAAAGTCATGATCCTGACCTGCCAGGATTCTTAAAAGCGTGGACTTTCCCTCTCCGTTCCTTCCTGTTATCGCAAGGCGCTCATTTTTCCTTATTATGAATGACAGGTCGTCGAATATGACGTTGTCCCCGTACGCCTTGAAAAGATGCTCGGTTATCATGATGTCATTGCCGCTGTGAGGGGCTTCCGGGAAGGAAAAGGAAAGTTTTTTCAGATGTGCCGGTATTTCTATGAGCTCAATTTTCTCCAGTTGCTTTATCCGGGACTGAACCTGTTTTGCCTTTGTTGCCTTGTAACGGAAACGCTCGATGAAGTCCTCCGTCTTTTCAATCTCAGCCTGCTGTTCGGCATATGCCTTCTCGATCTGGGCGATCTCGGCTTCCCTCTGTTTCAGATATGAGGAGTAGTTACCGCTGTAGCGTGTGAGCTTTCCCGAAAAAAGTTCATAAACCGTATTCACAGTGTCATCCAGAAAACCCTGGTCGTGGCTTACAAGCATCACGCCGCCGTGGAAGTTTTTCAGATAGTTCCTAAGCCATACCATTGCCTCGATGTCGAGATAGTTGGTGGGCTCATCCAGAAGCAGCATGTCTGGATCCTCGATGAGGATGCGTGCCAGTGCGATCCTCATCTGCCAGCCTCCTGAGAATGTGGAAGAAGGCTTGTCCATGTCGCTCATCCTGAAGCCAAGTCCCTGCAGGATCTGTTCGATGCGGCTCTTCCTCTGGTAGAAGCCCGCTTCATCGAGCTTCTCGTTTATTTCATTCATCCTGGTAATAAGGTGGGTGTAACTGTCGCCTTCGCACTTTTTACCGAGTTCTTCGGAGATGGTTTCAAGTTCATCGGTAAGATTTGAGAACCGGGCATAGCCTTCCTCCGCAACCTCATAGACCGTTTTTTCAGGAAGTACGATGTCTGACTGGGGAAGGTAGCTTACAAGCATGCCCTTTGTTTTTGAAACCGTTATGGAGTCCGCACTGATTAGTCCCGTGATGACCTTTAAAAGTGTTGTCTTGCCGCATCCGTTGGCTCCTGCAAGGGCTGCCCTTGTATCCTGATCAAGTGTGAAACTTACATCCTTAAGTATCTTCCTGTCCGCAAAACTGAGACTGGCATTTCTTATCTGCATCGTGAACATGGTGATAAAGTACCATAAATGAATGAAAAGCTACAACAAGAAGATAAAAAGGGTAGTGACAAACATTCTCCTTTAGTGTAATCTTCATAGGACTTTGGGCCTCAGGGCAGAGGAGGTGAGATTATATATGGCATTCGTTAAAGTTGATGAGACTGAACCCCTCGAGAAAGCGATCAAGCGCTTCAAGAGAATGGTAGAGAAGGAAGGCGTCATCAGAAATTACAAGATGCGCAGGTACTTCGAGAAGCCGTCTGCTATCCAGCATCGCAAGAACAAGGCACTGGCAAGAAAGCAGATGCTCAGAAACAAGAAGATGCATGCATCTAAGGCTTATTAATGGCCTGATCTCACAAAGCAGGGGAGCTGAAAAGGCTCCCTTTTTTCGTGTCTTTATCCAAAACGGTTCATGAACTGAGTGCATCTGCCATGATCCGCAGGAATGAAATGATAAGGCTTTCTGTGTGCAGAGTATTAAGGACACCCGGAAACTCCTGTTCAGTTTTAATAAACACTCTCCTTAAATTGCATAAGTATCTCATATTCTTGCAGTTTTTTGCATAAGGGTATAATATATGGCTTCTGATACTTTAAGGAGATTTGCCTAATCATGATTTGTCTGACACTGTCCGATCCTACTCTTGAGGAGTGTGTGAAGACCACAAGAAAGAACAGGGCCTGGATAGAAGCCGTCGAACTCAGGCTGGATTTCCTTACGCCTGAGGAAAGATCCCGCTCTTCGGAATTTCCTTCCATGGTCGATCTTCCTGTCATCTGTACACATCGCCGCACGCAGGACGGAGGAAAGTATGAGGGAAGCGAGAAACAGAGAAAGAATGAGATCCTTAAGGCCCTGGACGGTAATTTCTCCTATGTGGATATTGAGGATGACGTCAAAAAGTGCGAAATAGATGAAAAGGCCCGGGCGAAGGGCATTAAGATCATCCGCTCTTTCCATGATTTCACCGGTATACCGAATGACATATATTCCCGCGTCCTTACCCTTAAGAAGAGGGGGGATATTGCAAAGATTGCAGTAACGCCTCAGGGGATACTCGATACGATCACGCTGTTCAATGCGGAAAAGGAACTGAAGGATGTTCCCAAGATCATAATCGGAATGGGGCCTTACGGGGTTGCAACCAGAATCCTGTACAGGCGAATGGGCTCAATCCTGACGTTTGCTTCCGACTCGGAAGCTGCACCGGGCCAGCTTAAGGCTAAGGACCTCAAGGAGCTTTACCATGCCGATGAGGTTAACGACCGTACCGCGATCTACGGCATCATCGGAAACCCTGTCAATCATTCATCGTCCCCGCGCATTCACAACCCCGGTTTCCGTGCGATAAAATACAATGCGATATATGTACCATTCCTTGTTGACAATGCAAGGGCATTCTTCGCACTGGCTGAGAACCTGCACATGAGAGGCTTTTCCGTCACTGTTCCGCACAAGGTGGAAGTGCTTTCATATCTCGGTAACATTACAAGGGAAGTGAAACAGATCGGGTCATGCAACACGGTTGTCAGGACACCCGGGCTCTGGAAAGGCATGAATACGGACTACTACGGCTTTCTGATCCCGATTCTTCCGGACATCGAAAGCGGCAGGATTAAGAACGCGCTGGTAATCGGGGCAGGCGGTGCTTCATATGCGATCGTCTGGGCTCTCAGAAACTGGGGAGTAAAGGTAACCATCCTCAACAGGACCCTTTCCCATGCCGAGAAGATTGCAAAAATAAACATCTGTGCATTCGATAAACTTGAGAACGCGAAAAACTATGAAGGGCAGGTGGATCTCATCGTTCAGACCACTTCCGTGGGACTCAATACCTTTGAAAGCCCCATCGAAGGTTTTAAGTTCTCCGGCAGGGAAATAGCATACGATATTGTATACAAACCCCATATGACTAAGTTCCTGACCGATGCCAAGGCAGCGGGCTGTACGCTCCATTTCGGTGATGAGATGCTCCTGGAACAGGGTAAGCTCCAGTTCGAGGCTTTCACCGGATACCACTACCCGGCGAATCTGAAGCCGGATGTCTAAACCGGGAGTTCCGAGCAGCTGAAAATATTTCCAAGAGGGATGTCCATGATGCATCCCTCCCTTGTCATTACGGTAAGTGTTTCACTTCCGACTGAAAGCGGAAGCACTTCCACTTTCTCTTTCCTGACAAGGATTTCAATGAAGGAAAGGCCGCTTTTTTCGCGGAGGAATGAGAGCTTTCCCTGCCAGTCCAGTCCTGAGACCCGGTACGGTTTCAGGGACTTCTCAGCCGGGACTATCTGGGATGGAGCAAGAACAGTGTCTGAGCGGATTCTTTTCTTCAGTATCTCATCATCAGTTAATGCTGAAAGCTTCTCCTTCAGAGCAGGGTCGTACGGAATCTCCCTTTCCGAAAAGCTGAGCCGTTCTTCATCCGAAAGTCTTGTGTATGCCGGTTTTTCAGGCTTTTCATCCGGTTCCGCGTGTCTCATTAGTTCCGGTGGCAGCATGTCAAAGCCCGATCGCTTAAGCAGGGCCGGAACAGAAGCTTCATTCTTCAGCAGGAATGATTCAGCATCCAGCTGTCTTATGATGTATGGTGCAAAGAGCGGGTTTTCACTGATCATCAGTGCCCGCTGAACAGTCGTCCGGAAATAGAAACAGAGTGAAAGGGAACTCATATCCATCTCTTCCTTCCATCCTGTAATGCGGGAAGTGAGCAATGGGGAAGAAATACCTTCCGATGCCAGTGCCGATATGATCGATGGTACTGAGTATCCTCCTTCAAGGGCAGACCGGACGCTTTCCTTCGTTATCCTGTATGTGCACACGGTATCGATGCTCTCCGGAATGGCAAGCTTCCAGGCCATGTCCTCAAGGGGGGATGGTGTATGGTAAAGGACAAAGTCTCCTGTCATCGTGACTTTACCCTTCGGCGTCACTTCCGGCCTGACCGGAAATGATGTTTCTTTTTTCAGCTGGGCGATCTGGTAGTCAGAAAGTGAGCATGCGGGCTCTTCGATTCTGTACATCAGTTCGATGGGGGAAAGGGACAGAAGCTCTTCTGCTCTTTTGATGTCAACGTATCCGCTATGTGAGATGATGCCGTCATCTGTCAGACATATTACAATCTTTTTCCAAAGTTCCTTAAGTGCGGCTTCATCCGTGTCGTTAAAGAGCTTTCTTAAATGCGAAAATGCATTCCGCTGTCCCGGAGTTATTACAGCGGAGCGGTAGAGTGCAAGGGTGGCTTTCACTATTTCATGGATGCAGAAACGATCCCGTCCGTCGTACAGAAGTGAGACTGATGTAAGTTTTTCCGCTATGGGCGGGATTATGATCAGGTCCTTTCCATTCTGACAGGTACAGAAGTCGTAAATCTTTGTCATTTGTCGGGGAACAGTGGGCGTAAGGGACAGCCTGTACGAGATAAGGGCAGCATACTCCTCATCCGTAAG
>JBJEWN010000056.1:0-5173 GCA_051885075.1 Bullifex sp. | reverse complement strand
TTTCCTTCTCTCTCTTTCCCATCGCTTATGCTTTTCAAAAAACCTCCGCGCCTTTTCAGCGCGCTTGTAAGAATCTAGCACTTTCCACCTGTCTGAGTCAACACTGTTTTAAAAGTTTTTTACTTTTTTTCAGTTTTCTGTTTCCTCATTCAGGCTTTCCGTGCCTGACGGATATGGAATTTACAATATCGGAAGAATAATTGCAATAGGGTTTGTATACATTTTTCTGAAATTTATTCATTTGATCTTTTTGTCCACAAAGCTACAGTACCTATAAGCAATAGAAGTATCAGATATGCAGATGTATCAATAGTCGCATAGAGCCAGGGAATGACACATCAAAAATATATTAAAATACTAAAATATTAGTTGACATCTTATCGGTTGTAAGTCACAATTCAGACATAGGTTAACGGAGGAAATCATAATCATGAAAATGACATTAAGATGGTACGGCCCCGGATATGACTCAGTAACACTTGAGCAGATCAGGCAGATTCCCGGAGTGACGGGTGTCATCTCCACTCTTTACGATGTTCCCGCAGGCGAGGAATGGACATATGAAAGGGTAAAGGAGCTCAAGGACATCATTGAGGCTGCAGGCCTTAAGCTTGAGGGAATTGAGAGCGTCAACATCCACGACTCTATCAAGATCGGTTCTCCTGACACGGACAGATACATCGATGCATATATAAAGTCTCTTGAGGCACTCGGTAAGAATGACATCCACATGGTATGTTACAACTTCATGCCCGTCTTCGACTGGACAAGAACGGATCTTGCAAAAATGAGACCTGACGGATCAACGGTTCTCGCCTACGACCAGAAGGTTGTCGACACGATCGATCCCCAGACATTCTTCGATCAGACAAACGACAGCTCCAACGGCTTCGTAATGCCGGGCTGGGAGCCTGAGAGACTTGCGAAGGTCCATGATCTTTTTGAGGCATACAAGGATGTCACTTCGGAAAAACTGTTTGAAAACCTTGTTTACTTCCTTGAGGCAATCGGCCCCGTTTGTGAAAAGTATGACATGAAGATGGCAATTCATCCCGATGACCCAGCATGGCCTGTTTTCAACCTGCCCAGAATCATCACGGGCAAGGATGCAATCCTTAAGATGCTCAAGGCAGTCGACAAGCCGTACAACGGAATCACACTGTGCATGGGAAGCCTCGGAACCAACCCGAACAATGACATTCCTGACATCATCCGTTCATGCAAAGGCAGGGTCCACTTTGCTCATGTCAGGAACCTCCACCACTTTGCACCCGGCATCTTTGAGGAAGCCGCACACCTTTCATCTGACGGTTCCTTCGATATGTATGAGGCTGTCAAGGCACTCCATGACATCGGTTTCGACGGTCCGATGAGACCTGACCACGGACGCACGATCTGGGGTGAGAAGTGCATGCCCGGATATGGTCTTTACGACAGGGCCCTCGGTGCAATGTACATTCAGGGACTTTGGGAGGCAATCGACAAAGCTGAGGCAAGGGGCGTATAATTCCATTTTGTCCGCCATGGACAATCCGGTCTGTCGGGCTCAGACCGGAATATCATGAAAAGAGGAGCAATCATGAAAAAAGAGGACAGCAGGGCAAACATCTGGGTATACGGAAAACTGAGGGAAAGCATTGAAACACTGGAACTCAAGCCGGGAACGGAGCTCAATCTCACTGAGCTCTGCGACAGGTTCGGTGTGTCCCGTTCCCCTCTCCGCGATGCCCTCCTGCGTCTCGAGAGGGACTGCCTCGTGGACATCTTCCCCCAGAAGGGAACCAGGGTAAGTTACCTGGATGTCAACGACATAAGGCAGGAAAGGTTCATGAGGATGAACCTGGAGCTGGGTGCAATCTCAAGGCTGATGGAACAGAAACTGACTCCGCTTGAGAGGGAAGCATACATCACAAGGCTCAGATCCCTTCTCTTAAAGCAGCATGCGGCCCACATCAGCGGCTCATTCGTGGAGTTTCTGAAGGCCGATGACGAGATGCATGCGACATTCTTCTCAGAACTCGGTTATGAAAGGGTATATGCGGTGCTCTACTCCCACACAGGAAACGAGAGACGCATCCGCCTTCTTTCAAATCTTGCAGGGAAGATTGCCGATGACGTTGAAGAGCAGCACAAAGAGATAATTGATGCCATCGCCAGCGGGGATAAGGCAAAAGCCGTTCTTCTCGATCAGGAGCATCTGTCAAAAATCGAGAATGAATATGCAATGCTTATGGAAACTTTTCCCCAGTACTTCATTAAATAAGGACTAACAGAAAAAAAATGAAACTCAGTCTTGAAGCATTGAAAGACAGAAAGGCATGGGAAGGCTACAGGATCTTCTCATTTGACCATGATAAGGTAAAAAAGAACACTGAAGAGCGCCCCGAATGGGTTCACTTCGGTGCCGGAAACATCTTCAGGATCTTCCCTGCAGGACTCTGCCAGAAACTCCTCAATGAAGGTGAAATGGATACGGGAATCATCGTCGGCGAAGGCTTTGACGGTGAGATAATCGATAAAATCTACACCCCCCATGACTGTCTCACGATGGGTGTCACGCTGAAAGCTGACGGGTCAATCGATAAGGAAGTCATCGGTTCGGTGACCGAAGCGGTCAAGTGTGATCCCTCCTCCGAAAAGGAATGGGCCGTGCTTGAGAAGGCATTCACTTCCCCCTCCCTGAAGATGGTATCCTTCACCATCACGGAAAAAGGTTATGCCCTCTATCAGCCAAACGGCGAACTCTTTAAGTTCTACGTCAGTGACTTTGAAAAGCCTCTGAAGGATGCAGGGATGTTCCTCTGCCGCCTTGTGCGCCTTCTCAATGAAAGATTCACATCATGCGGAACTCCCATTGCACTCGTTTCGATGGACAACTGCTCCCACAACGGGGAAAAACTCAGGAACACAGTCGTCACCATCGCAAAGACATATGCTGAAAAAGGTGAGCTCACAAAGGAGTTCGTCGATTACGTCAGCGATGAGACAAAGGTTGCATTCCCCTGGTCCATGATCGACAAGATCACGCCGAGACCTGATTCAAGCGTTGCCGAAATGCTTAAAAAGACCGGATTTGAGGACACGGAAGCGATCATCACTTCAAAGAACACCTACATTGCTCCCTTCGTAAACGCAGAGGAACCTCAGTACCTCGTCATCGAGGACAGCTTCCCCAACGGACGCCCCGCACTTGAAAAGAGCGGAGTGTATCTCACGACAAGGGATACCGTGAACAAGGTTGAGAAGATGAAGGTATGCACTTGTCTCAACCCGCTCCACACCGCCCTCGCCCTCTCCGGATGTCTCCTCGGATACACACTCATTGCTGATGAGATGAAGGATGAGGATCTTTCAAAGATGGTCAGCATCCTCGGTTACACGGAAGGTCTGCCTGTAGTGGTCAATCCAGGCATCATCGATCCAAAGGCATTCATCGACGAGGTTCTCACAAAGAGAATCCCCAACCCGTTCATGCCTGACACGCCGCAGCGCATCGCAACCGACACATCCCAGAAGCTCTCGATCAGATTCGGTGAGACTGTTAAGGCATACATCAGCGGAGGTCTTGATGTTACATCCCTTAAGATCGTACCTCTTGTGTACGCTCTCTACATGAGATACCTCCTTGCAGTTGATGATGAAGGAAATGAATTCACCCTTTCACCCGATCCGATGACTTCCACCTTCCAGCCAATGCTGAAGGACGTTAAGCTCGGTTCCGAGGGGCCCTTCGATGAGATCCTTAAGCCGATGCTTACGAACGAAAAGCTCTTCGGTCTCGATCTCACGGCTACTCCGCTTGCAGCAAAGGTAGTTGAGGACTTCACTTCACTCGTTAAGGGTAAGGGAGCAGTCAGAAAAACGATTCACTCCATTGTCGGCTGATGCATGACACAGGGTGCAGGAAAATGATCCTGCACCTTTTCTTTATCCATATATTGTTCCTGATGCCCTAAAACATTAAAATCAGTACTAAAACCGACAACGAGGGAAAACATGGCAATAAAGACAAAAGCTGCCCAGCCGCAGCTCATGGACAGAACAGAGGAAATAAAGGAAAAGGAAGCCAGAAAAGCTCAGCTTGAGGAAGAGATCAATGCCCTTAGGGACAAGATGGTTGAAGTCAGGAACCTGGAAAAAGAAATCAGGAAACTGAAGGATGAGCAGGCAAAATATCTGGAAGCAAAGAGGATCGAGGAGCAGAAGGCACTGCTTGATCAGAAGATAAGCAGAATGCTTGCCGACGGCATGTCCGCAGATGATATTCTGGCAAAACTGAAGTAGAACCCAGTATTTTCCGGCTATAGGGGGTTAATTCTGAAAGAAAGACAAAAATTACCCCCTATAACAGTGAATAACGGTCTTCCGGCTTCAGATATCAAGAGCCATCATCACATTGTCCTCAATCGGGGAAAAGCCATGTTTTTCATAAAAACTGAAAGCAGGATGGTTCCTGTCGGTGATCAGGCAGAGTGATGCCAACCCCGCTTCTGAAGCCTTCTTTTTTATTTCCGCAAGGAATAATCCTCCGATGCCCTGTCCCTGAAGGTCAGGCCTCACGCAGAACTCCCCTATCATGGCTTCATCGCCTTTCCACCACGCCCTCACGGAGCCGACTTCCAGTGCTACAGGTCTGTTATCGATAAAGAGTCCGAAAGAAAAAGGCTCCGGCACTACCAGCTGAAGCGACAGATAACGCACAGCCCTCTCATGGCTCCAATCCTCACTCCAGGGAGGAAGAGAGAACACATTGACAAAGAGCTCTGCCATATCATCAAGATCTTCCGGGGTAAGTCTTCTTATTTCCATATCCATATAAAAGAGAAGGGAGCCGGAGCTCCCTGAATCAATGTGATGCTGGCATCACGCTTTACTTATTATTCCTCGACTTCCTCAAAATCTTCAGGACCTGCTCCGCAGATGGGGCAGACATAATCTTCAGGAAGTGACTCAAGTTCAACTTCGAATCCGCAAAGTACACAGCGATATTTTTTCATTTCTGTTGTCTCCTTATGGTCTAAGAATACATAACATGGTCAAAAAAGGCAAACATTATCTGTGCAGATGATCATCATAATATGACTCCCAACGGATTTATTCCAATGTAAACGCAAATGATTTTTCCAGGTAAAGAAAAGATCGACAGAAATGGGAATAGGATGAGAAAATAAGA
>JBJEWN010000055.1:0-5188 GCA_051885075.1 Bullifex sp. | reverse complement strand
CTTTCGCTGTTTATGGTGGGTTAAATCATAGATAGAGATAATAAACCTGCACCTATGATAAGATAGGAAGAAATCAGTTTCATAGGAGCAACAGAATGATAGATCCCCATTTTCAGCAGGTATTCTCTCTCGCACTTGGAATAAGTGAACCATGGTTCATAAAGAGTCTGGATCTGGTACCCTCGGAAAAGAATCCTGAAAGACTGGAGATGAGGATAGCGGTGGACTATACTGAAGGCACGAAGTTCAGATACGGTGGATCAGAGGATTCTTACCCCGTGCATGATACCCGGGAGAGGACATGGAGACACCTGAACTTCTTCCAGTACCGCTGCTATATAACGGCAAGGGTACCGAGGATCATACTCCCAGACGGAAAGGTGAGAACGGTCGACGTTCCTTGGGGAAGGGATGGAAGCGGATTCACTCTGATGATGGAGGGGGTGATACTCTCACTTGTGAAGCACATGCCCGTTTCCACTGCCGCAAGGGAGATCGGAGAGCATGATACCAGGATATGGAGGGTACTGGAGTACCATGTGGAAGAGGCCCTGAAGAAACAGGATTTCTCCGACGTGACGGGAATTGGAGTCGACGAATACAGTCACAGGGGACACAACTACATAACGGTCTTCGTATCCCATCCTGACATACACATTGATGAGGAAGGGAGGAGACATTCAGTTTCAAAGCCAAGGGTTCTCTTTACAACTGAAGGAAAAGACAAGGGCGCCGTCAGCCGTTTCCTTGAAAGGTTCATTGAGAAGAAAGGCAATCCTGAGGCGGTTAAGGTTGCCACAAGCGACATGATTCATGGCTTCAGGAATGCAATGAACGAAAGTTTCCCTAACTCAGTAACGACGGTGGATAAGTTCCATGTCGTGTCAAACTGTGAGGATGCCCTCGACAGGGTCAGAAGGCGGGAGGCCGCGTCAGGAGAGAAACGCAAGTTCCGCGCACTTGCCAAAACAAAGTATTTATGGCTCAAAAACAGCGACAGACTTACCGATAAGCAGAAAGAAAGGCTTGATGAGCTCCTGCAGATAGAATACCTTGACACAGTCAAGGCCTATGACATGAGGCTGAGACTTCAGGACTTCTATGCAAGTCATGACGAATATGACGAGAAGACCGTATTCGATTTTGAGTGTATGGCTCTCGATTTCTGCAACAGTTCAATCCATGAGATGCAGAAGTTCGGTGAGATGCTTGTGCGTAATGCGGTGGAGATACTCAACTATTTTGAGACAAAACGAACCAATGCCATTCTTGAAGGCTTCAACTCCAAAATAAGTGTCATCAAGAACAGGGCCCGAGGATTCAGAAACATGAAGAACTTCATGTCCATGATATATTTCTGCTGCGGTGAACTTGATATTTGTTTTCAACCTATCATGTGATGCTTTTACCCACTACAAATAGCGAATAACCTCCTTTCCATATGCATGTATGAAACTGTCAACTATTCGTTCAATCATTCCCTCTGCGATATCGCTTTCAGCCATCTCGGCATCGAGCCTGAGGTCAAGGACTGAGTGGATCAGAAGGGCAAAAGTAAGGGAAGCATCGTCACGGTTTTCAAAGACAGCGATACCTTCATTCTCAATTGCAGTGAAGAGTTTCCCTGTGGCTTCGATCATAGTTTCTGTTTCCCTTATGATCACACGGGACGCTTCCTTTGAAAGAGTCTTTTCCGAGATGATGACCCTGTAGAAGGCTTTCATGTCAGCACTTCTGTTCTTTTCATCATATGACAGGGCGGTTGTGAGCAGGATCTCCCGGAGGCTCCTTCCACGTACATATTCTGAGTAATCGACTGAAGAGGCTGAGAAGGTCTTTTTCCTTAAATAAACGTAAAGACTGTTTATGAGGTCCTCCTTGGACTCAAAATGTGAGTACAGTGAGGACTTCTTAAGTCCTGCGGCTGCAGCGATATCGGCAGTGGAAAGACTTCTGAGTCCCTTTTCAGCTGCCAGCGGCAGTACCTTTTCCAGTATTTCCTCTTTCTTCATGTCATTAATTTTACGAACGATCGTTCGTAAAAGTCAATTATCCATTATCCGATTCTTCTGCTATCATGTTATATATGATCGAATACAGAAAGGAAAATGCGGCAGTTGCCGCGTATGACGGCGATAAAAGGATAGGCGAGTGCACCTATACGGTTGACAATGATATCTGGCACCTCGAACACACATTTGTCGATAAGGAGTACGGAGGGCAGGGAATTGCGGGAAAACTCGTTGACGGAGTCTGTGATGCGGCAAGGGATGAGAATGCATACATACATCCCGTATGCTCCTATGCGGTGCATCTTTTTGAGAAGAAAAGTGAGAAATACTCAGATGTGAGTGCATGCGGTTTTTACGGCTGGAGAAGCAATCCCGTTTCCCCTGCCGGTGAAGCATTTGCAAAGATAAGAAATCAGAAGCATCTGTACATGATCCTGAAAAAGCTCTGGAAGAAGGAAACATGCGCACCGCGTCTTCAATCTAAGTGGAGTGAGGATAATCCCACGCTGGGACAGTGTTCGATAACCGCATTCCTTGCCCAGGATGTTTTCGGAGGGGAAGTGAGGGGCATAATGCGCCCTGATGGTTCACATCACTGTTTCAATGCGGTGAATGGATCCGTATTTGACCTTACTTCAGAGCAGTTCGGTTCAGAAATCCTCGATTACTCTGATTATGTCACTGAAAGCAGGGATTCTCACTTTGAGAAGGAGGAGAAGAGGCTTCGGTATGAAGCCCTCAGGGCTTCCCTCCTCTCATACCTCAATTCCTGATACCTTTTTCCTTCAGGAAGGACTCGAAGCAGTCGCATGCCTGATGCACTGTCTTCATGCACCGCTTCCCTTCCTGAAAGTTCTTTGCCTTAAGAACACAGCATTCAGTCGATGAGAGTGCATCCCTGAACTTTTCAGTGTAATCTCCGCACATCGGCATGAAGCCTTCAGTTGCATGGGCGCGTGTCTTCACGCACATCCTGCCAAGGGCTGCCATCGCAGCTGCCATGGCACCGCAGGTGAGCCCACTTCCGAAACCGCCTCCGAAGGCACTTACCATCCTCATGTCATCATGGTCGAAATCAAGGCCGTATTCCTCTGAAATTGCGTGAAGCATGCTCTCCGCGCAGTTGCAGTCCTCATCTATGTACCAATGTTCAATTCTGTCCTTAAGCATCATAAAACTCCTTCACAAGCGATAATAACACAGAATCATGCTTGACGCACAAAGGTAAAATATGATGTTTTTAACTCATGCAACTCTCAGGGAAGGGAAGAGCATAATACTCATCACGGAGGCTTATGTCTTATTATGTCAGACGCAAGAAGACCTGACGATATGGTCCGTATCACGACACCGGAGCTCGCTGAAGCATTCATTGAATTTCAGATCGAGGAACTTAGAAAGCAGGTAGGAGGGAGAAAGGTTCTCCTTGCACTCTCCGGCGGTGTCGACTCCTCAGTCGTGGCCGCAATGCTCATTAAGGCGATCGGACGCCAGCTTGTATGTGTCCATGTAAATCACGGGCTCTTAAGGAAGGGTGAACCGGAACAGGTCATTGAGGTTTTCCGGAATCAGATGAACGCAAACCTTGTTTACGTTGATGCGACTGACAGATTCCTCGATAAGCTTGCCGGGGTGAGTGATCCTGAAACAAAGAGAAAGATAATCGGGGGCGAGTTCATAGAGGTCTTTGCGGAGGAAGCAAGGAAACTTGACGGAATCGAGTGCCTTGCTCAGGGAACGATCTGGCCTGACATTCTCGAAAGCGAGCATGGCATCAAGGCTCACCACAATGCGGGCGGGCTTCCCGATGACATGAAGTTCGAACTCGTTGAGCCGGTGCGCATACTGTTCAAGGATGAGGTAAGACTTGTGGGTAAGGCACTCGGCCTTCCTGATGAGATGGTTTTCCGTCAGCCGTTCCCCGGTCCGGGGCTCGGCGTCAGATGTCCCGGTGCGATCACAAGGGACAGGCTTGAGGCAGTAAGGGAATCAGATGCGATCCTCCGCGAGGAGTTTGCAAAGAACGGTCTTGCAGGAAAGGTATGGCAGTACTTCACCGTTGTTCCGGAGTTCCGCTCCACCGGCATAAAGGATGGAAAGAGATCCTTCGAGTGGGCAGTCATCATCCGTGCCGTAAACACTACTGATGCGATGACAGCCGAGGTTGAGGACATTCCCTTTGAGCTGATGAAGCACATCGTGAAGAGAATCACAGGTGAAGTTAAGGGCGTAAACAGAGTTCTCTATGATTTCACACCGAAACCCACCGGAACGATAGAATTCGAATGATTACTGATTATGGCCTGCTGAAAAACGCAGGCCATAATTATTCAGTGCAGCAAATAGTGAAAAATAGTGAAAAAATAGTGAAATTCTAATGGAAGAAATTTAACTAATTGGTATATAATATAAACACTTATTCAATAATAGCAGGTGAACTATTTGATAAAGATAACACTAACAAATGAGATGTTGAAAAGAATATCAGCAATTGATGAAAACCGTTTTTCTCTCAGCACGATAGAACTGCCACCTGTTGCAAAGAACAGACTTAGAAAGAATTCAAAGAAAAAAAGTTCCTATGCTTCAAATAAGATTGAGGGAAATCCCTTGACTGAAAAACAGGCAGATGAAGCTATTGACAGTGATCCTCATAAACACTTTCTGAAGCAGGAACAGGAAGTACGAAATTACTTTCTGGCGTTAAATCTTCTGGAAGATAAACTGAAAAAAAAAGAACCCTTTTCAAAAGAGATGATCCTTGAAGTGCAGGCAATGGTTGAAAAAGGTGCTTCAAAAGAAAAAATTGGATTGAGAGGTCCCATGCCACCGGGTGTATTATTTGCAGTATATGATTCCGAAACAGGAGCACCCGAATATATTCCGCCGGAGCATGTGGATATTCCGGAGTTACTTGATGAGCTTGTTGAATATGTAAATACAACAGATGATCATCCGTTAATCATTGCAGCCGTAGTCCATTATCAACTGGTTACCATACATCCTTTTGAAGATGGAAATGGAAGAACTGCCAGACTGATGTCCGGGTATATTCTTGATTATTTTGGATACGGTTTTAATGGGTTCGGTTCTTTGGAAGAGTATTTTGCTTATAATCCGGATGAGTATTATGCATCGCTGCAAATGGGTTTACCTGCATTGTATTATTCAGGAAG
>JBJEWN010000054.1:0-5215 GCA_051885075.1 Bullifex sp. | reverse complement strand
CCCAAAGGCAGGCCTAAAAAGAATCCTTAGTCCTATAAATTGGGAAACTGTTATTATAATACCATATTCAGGCTGAAAATGTCCAGTGTAAAATGATGTAAAATAAGAAATTATTGCGAGAACTTAAGTTTAAATCCAGGTGATTTGGAAGTCAGAAATGGTAGTCTTTCAAGACACCTGAGTAGTTACCTTCCATCAAAGCCTATGCAAAGGGGAAGGGCTTGCCAAATGCTGCATCCAGCGGGCTTCTGTCTGTCAAAGCCCAGCAGTTACAGTTTACGGAAATGGAATTATCCAATAACGGAAATCGAATATCAGTCTTCGTTCCAACAAAAGGAGGATTGAAGTTTTGTTTACATTTTACCCTTGGAAAAAGTCATATTGTCTATGACGATGCAGAAAACAGTGATATAGCCGGTTTCCCCGCTTTGGAAGAACCTGAGAAAAAAATGAAAGCAGGATATCAGCCATACAGGATCTGTTTGGAAATCAAGGAAACGGATATGGTGGACTGTGCAAAGCTTTTTCGGGAGATTAAGGCAATTGCTACTGCAGATAGTTCTCTGATAACCGAAGCTTCCTACCAGAAAATCAGAAGCATACTCTGGCCTGATAGTACAGGATCAGAGATTGTGCTTGGTATTGATTTTGATGATGGAAGAAGCATTGTAATGAAGGATTGGGAACTGATTCAGTTCCTGTTCGTGAACTGATCACTCAACCCTCTGAAACAGTATCTCCTCATCACCTCCGCAGATCATATTGAGATCTCCCTTAGGATTAAGAATGTACTCTTTGAGAAGTGCATCTTCGGTAAGGGCTCTTGCATCCTCAATTGTTCTCTTTTCCAGTGCTCCGCCTCCGACGGTTCCGTAGACTTTGTCTTCAGTTACGAACATGCTTGTTCCGATCTGTCTTGGGGCAGAGCCTTTTTTGGAAATGATCCTGCAAAGTACTCCGTTACCTTTCCGGGCTACTGTTTCAAGAAGGGTAATGTCTGCAAGGCTTCTGTTCTTCTTTGAAGAATAAACCTGAATTATCTCAGCCATGATCGATACTGCGATCTCGGCAGGAGTGTCACCTCCTATCTTGATGCCGATGGGGGAGTGTACTTTTGAAAGCTGTTCCTCAGTGTATCCTTCATTAATGAGTTTTTCAAAGGTTGCCTTTACCTTTCCTTTTGAACCTATCATGCCGACATATTCACTATCCTGATGAAGGCACCATTCAAGGCATGCCTTATCACCTGAGTGGCCATGGGTGAAGATGCAGAAATAAGGGTTGTAAACATCAAGCTTCAGTGATGAAAGATCATTGTAATCGACTTTTATGAGATCAGCACCCGGAAAGTCCTCAGGGATAAGTATCTCATCCCTTGAATCCATTACAGTGACGTTTATGTCCTGAAGACATGCAAGTCTGTACAGTGCCTTGCCCACATGGCCTGCACCGAAGAGAACAAGATGTACCTGCGGTGTCAGGTCTTCCTCAAGCACTCTGCCTTTTAATATGTTTTCATTGAGGCTTTCTTTTCCGAGTGTATCACCTTCGAGGGAAGTGAAGCGTTTCACGCTTCCTTTCTTCAGCAGGGTGAGAAGATCATTATAGTAATCCTTTGTCATTCATAAACTCCTTTATCAGATGGATGCAGGTATCTGCTTCCTCTTTCGTATTATAGTGACTGAAGGAGAACCTCACGGTTCCTTCAGGATATGTTCCGATGTATTTATGGGTCATCACATTGCAATGCAGACCGACCCTGGTCTGCACGTTATTTTCAGCTAGGTAATTCGAAAGTTCTGCAACATCAAAGTCTTCTGATGATACAGATACTATCGGTATCTCATCAGATGCTGAATGTATGGTAATATGTTTTAATAGTTGTAACTGGTTCAGGAAATACTTTTTTACAGTGCGTTCCTTTTTCCTGATTTCCTCTTTATGGCTTTCAAGATACTCCAGTGCAGCTTCAAGTCCTATCAGACCCATTATGTTCTGCGTTCCGCTTTCAAACCTGTCGGGAAGGTTTTCCGGTTGGTTTAAAAGGTCACTGAAGGAACCTGTTCCGCCATAGATGAGAGGTTTTATGTTTTTGATCATCTCATCGGTGGCAATGAAGCCTCCTGTTCCCTGGGGACCAAGAAGTCCTTTGTGCCCTGTGAAGCAGAGCACATCGATATTATCTTCCTTCATGTCGATGTCAATGTGCGGAAGGGCCTGTGCCGAGTCAATGATTAACGGAATTCCGTAGTCTCCTGCTTCATGAACAGGCTGTACCGCTCCGGTCACATTGTTAGCTGCCTGCATTATTATTGCTTTCGTCTTTGGTGTTATGAGTTTTTTTATCTCTTCCGGGATTATCACACCATTTGTGTCAGCAGGGATTCTTCTGTAGTTTATCTTCTTTTCAACCAGAACCCTCATCACTGCATTGTGTTCAAGGGGAGAGATGAGAACCTCATCTCCCTCCTTTAGGAATCCCTGAATGACGGTATTAAGTGCTGCTGTTACGTTAGGTGTAAACACAGTGGTTTCCGGGTGGGATGAATTGACAAGCGATGACAGTCTTTCCCTCAGGGTAATTATCTTATCCTCAGCAGAGAAGTTATACTCAGTTTCACCGCGCTGGATGTTTGATCCGTTGTTGAAAAAATAGTCTTCCATTGCGGAAAAAACTTCTTTTGGCTTAGGGAAAGATGTTGCACTGTTATCGAGATAAATCCGGTCCATGGAAACAGCATATCACTGATATATTGAAAAATCCATTGCATTCTGATGTGTATAATGGTAGTCTTATTTTCATGAAACTACTCAAAGACAAAAGAAACTTACTCATTGCAGGAATCATCATCGGTGTTGTTGCGTTCCTGCTCCCGCTCTTCGGAAACCCCAAAAACATGGGATTCTGCATCGCATGCTTCGTCCGTGACATTGCAGGCGGACTGAAGCTCCACAGTGCATCTGTCGTTCAGTACATCCGCCCTGAGATCATCGGTCTCATCATGGGGTCATTCCTGATTGCGGTAGTAACCAAGGAATTCCGTCCCAGAGGCGGTTCATCCCCGGTTCTCAGGTTCATCATTGCAGCGTTTGTCATGATCGGGGCACTTGCATTCCTGGGATGTCCGTTCCGCATGATCATCCGTCTTGCAGGAGGAGACCTGAACGCTCTTGTCGGCCTTTTCGGTTTTGCTTCAGGTATCGCTCTCGGAGCATTCTTCCTTACAAAGGGGTTCTCGCTTGGAAGGTACCAGAAACAGAGTGCGGTTGAAGGTGTTGCCCTTCCGTTTGCAAATGTCGTTCTTCTCGTGCTTTTCCTTGCCGCTCCCGCACTCTTTGCCTTCTCCGAGAAAGGCCCCGGTTCAATGCATGCACCTGTCTTCATCTCACTGGCAGCAGGCTTGATCGTAGGTGCACTTGCACAGAAGACCAGAATGTGCATGGTCGGCGGTATCAGGGATACGATCCTTGTAAAGGACACAACCCTTCTTTTCGGCTTTACCGCTATCTTTGCAGTGATACTTGTCCTTAATCTGGTCACAGGTAATTTCAAGCTTGGTTTTGAAGGACAGCCCGTTGCCCATTCAGACCATCTTTTCAACTTCCTCGGTATGGCTCTCTGCGGACTTGGAAGCGTTATGCTCGGAGGATGTCCCTTAAGACAGCTCATTCTGGCAGGTGAGGGAAACAGTGACAGTGCGGTATCTGTACTCGGACTCCTTGTCGGTGCAGCCATCAGCCACAACTTCTCACTTGCAGGCGTTGCAAACGAAGGCGTAAAGACCAACGGCCGTGTTGCCGTCATCTTCGGCCTTGTGTTCCTGGTTGCAGTTGCTCTTTTGAAGATTTATCAGGTTAAGAAGGAGGAAGCGTAATGAAGACAATTGACTGCAGAGGCTTAAGCTGCCCCGAACCCGTTGTTCAGACAAAGAGGGCTATCGGTGGACAGAAGGAACTTGCCGTTATCGTTGATAATGTTGCAGCTCGTGAAAATGTCACAAGACTTGGCAATGCACTTGGTTATGATGTAAATGTTAAGAGTGACGGAGGTGAGTACACCCTCACTCTTAAGAAGAAATGAATTACATAATAACGTTCTATTCCCATTACGAGGCCATGCAGGCCAGACGTATCGCAAAAGGGGGACGCCTCATAAGCGTCCCTCGCGCTCTGTCTTCATCATGCGGTACTGCGATGGAACTGGAAGAGAAGGAGGATTATGTTCCTTCATTCCGTTTTGAAGCGCTGTACAGACACGATGGGGAAAGGTATTCAAAGGTAACAGATGGTTAAGCTCACCAGTATGGTTAAAACCAGCGGATGTGCGGCAAAGCTCTCTCCGAAGGAGCTCTTTTCCGTCATCGACACTCTTCCTGTTTTAACCAGTGACAAATTACTGAACGGATATGAGGGTGCTGAGGATGCACTTGTTTATGACCTTGATGACGGAAGGGTAATGCTGGAAACAGTTGATTTCTTCCCTCCCATGGTTGATGATCCGTACACATTCGGACAGATAGCTGCCGCAAATGCAATATCGGATATCTATGCAATGGGCGGGAAGCCCGCCGTATGCATGAATCTTGTATGCTTTCCTGCCTGTCTCGATCTTTCCGTGTTAAGCGAAATCCTAAAAGGCGGAATAGACAAAGTGCGTGAAGCCGGATGCGTTATCGGGGGAGGTCATACGATAAGTGACCCGACACCGAAGTACGGTCTCTGTGTCACAGGCTTTGCCGAAAAAGGAAAGGTCTGGAGAAACAAAGGTGCAAGGCCCGGAGATGTGCTTGTCCTTACCAAAGCTCTTGGTGTAGGGATCATAAACACTGCAAAGAAAGCTGACATGTGTGATGATGAAGCATTTGAGACAGCAGTTAAGAGTATGACCACTCTTAACAGAAGGGCATATGAATGCGCTTCTTCCCTTGATGTTCATGCGGCAACCGATGTGACCGGTTTTTCCCTTGCAGGACACTCCAATGAGATGGCTTCATCCTCAAAGGTTAAAGTTGTTATTGACTCATCTAAATTCAATATTATCCCGGGTGCCCTGGAAGGTGCTAAGTTCGGCCTCATTCCTGAAGGACTTTACAATAACAGGGAGTATCTGGAGGATAAGGTAACTTTCAAAAGTGATATCCCGCTGGAACTTCAGGATATCTGCTTCTCACCTGAAACCAGCGGTGGTCTTCTCTTAAGCCTTACCCAGGCAGAT
>JBJEWN010000053.1:0-5234 GCA_051885075.1 Bullifex sp. | reverse complement strand
GTTCGACGCGGAGGTTCCGCACAAGCGGCCCTTCCTGGACGGTGGCTTCAATCTCCGCGTTCTTGCTTCTTTATTTTTTTGTGCCAGTTTGACAAGTTAGCGCTTGGACCGCGATCCCTGAAGTGATCTGCCACCAGTCGAAACCAAAGACATCCCCGGTACACGCTTAATATACAGAAAAAAGAGTACAAGGACAAGGGTCAGTAATTAAGGTTTTTCAGTTCCCTTCTGGCATCCCTGTTCATGTCACGCTCCTTGATTGCGTTTTTCTTGTCATAAACAGCCTTACCTCTGGCAAGTGCTATCTTCATCTTGATCAGATTGCCTTTGAGATATATTTCCAGGGGAACTATGGTCATGCCCTTTGATTCAACCTTCCTGTTGAACTTCTTTATTTCCTGCTTATGGGCAAGCAGGATTCTCTTTCTGTCACCCTGATGATTGAATACCGATCCATGGCTGTAAGGCTGAATCGTGAAACCTATCAGCTGAAGATTCCCATCCTTTATGACTATGTATGAGTCCCCGAATGAAACACGGCCCATCCTGACACTCTTGACTTCCGTACCGACAAGTGCCATGCCGCATTCCAGTTCTTCAATTATCTCATAGTTGTAATATGCTTTTTTGTTTTTCTGTATGAGTCTGAATTTTTCTTTTTCCATTAAAGTGTCCTTGCAACCCTGAAACCTGCGTATTCTGACGTTGCGCTTCTGTCAATGACACCGACGGTTGCAGCACTGACAGATGCAGAATTGTTTATATATGATCCGCCCTTTATCACAGCGTCCGGGAAGGGAAGGGATGAAAGCTCATCATAAAAACCTGAGAATCTTGCAAGCGGTACATATGATGTGGACGTATACTCCCAGAGACATCCCTTAACACCTTTGGGTGTTGACGTGTCATTATCAAGGACGACAAGAGTCGTGCCGTACGGTTTATCCTTTGCAGAAGCAGCCATCATCTCATATTCAGCTTCAGTGGGAAGCCTGTATTCGGCACCTTCCTTTTCACTCAGCCACTTTGTGTAAGCATCGGCTGCATACCAGCTGATATTCCTGATGGGAAGGGAACTTCTGAGTGAAACTGAAGGGAATATTCCTGCAAGGTAATATCCGTCAGTCATGCCGTCGGCAACAAGCTGTTCGATATTGTCCTTCGCCCAGTAAGGGTTTGCCTCCATGAACAGTGCCCAGTCGTATTCACTCACATATGAAGCGGATATCTCGAAAGGTGCCACTTCAGTGGTATAGGGGAGAGTGGATATACCGGAAACATTGGGGTATGACGTATCACCTATGGTGAAAGATCCTCCTTCATATCTGAAGAATTCTCCGTTTCTTACGGGCGTTATTTCTTTTGGTTCTTCAGTTTTCACACGCATGTCATACCCGGAACCGAAAATGGAAGGAATGGAAGCGTAAAGTGAATCAAATTCAGTAGATCTGTACGCAATGTCATTTTCCTCAAGGATCTGAAGAGCGTTGTCAAGATCTGATTTAAGTTCATCAGTCGTAACGAAGTTGAGCAGGATGAAGAATTCTTCTGAAACATCATCAACACTTGCGGCTGCAGCATCCTTTGCAAGATTCGTGAAGAGCGGCTTCTGCCTGAATGATGACGGAGGATCGATTACCTGGGAATAGACAGGTAACAGCTCATAAGTCTCTTCAAGCGTCTTTTCGTAGAAAGCCGGGTTTTGGGGTAGCTCAGGAGTGATCTTTCCGGTCCGTTTGAAAAGCAGTGTTAACAGTACTGGATGATCGACAGTAATGTTTTCGGTGTATATGACATCCCCGTTCTTTATGTAACAGGCTGTATGTTCACCTGATTCAATGAAGATCCTTGAACCTTCCGATGAACCTATGTATTCACCATCTATAATGATACCGACATCACTGTATGATGTTTCGAAGGATATGTAACGTCCTCCTTTCAAGATACCGGGAAGAACTCCGATAAGGAAAAAGGCAAGGAGAACTGCTGTAATCAGCAGGATGAGTATGTATTTGCCGGGTCTCATGCCATACAGAACCGGCAGTCTGACCGGCTCGACTTCAGGCAGCTGTTCTTTTTTCATGGTGCTGTAAAATTAATCCTAATACCTCCTATTGTCAACAAAGACAACCTCTGTTATTTTTATGGCCATGGAAAAGATATATTCCTTCCTGGAAGACAGGAGTGTCAGATACCTTACTAAACGAAAGGCAAGGAAAGCTTATGAGAAAGCAAAGAAAAAGACTTTTCTCACAGAGATCTGGTCATGGATCGATGCCCTGGTGTTTGCCGTTGTGGTTGTGATACTGCTCAATCAGTTTCTCTTTCAGCTTTTTCTGATCCCATCGCCTTCCATGGTCTCCACACTGAATATCGGGGACAGGGTAATTGTGAACAAGATCGCATACGGGGTGGAACTCTATCCTGCAGGGCCCAAAGTGTTCACCGATTCACGCAGGGTCCAGAGGGATGACATCATTACTTTCTACAATCCGGAGTACGATTCAAAAGGTCCTTTCTTCGATATTCTTTCCCAGGTCATCTATTACGGCACTCTTTCCCTTGTGAACATTGACAGGAATCCCGACGGTTCGATGGCTGAAAGACTTTATGTCAAAAGGGCAGTGGGATTCGGAGGTGACACCGTCCGCTTTGTCGATGGAAATGTCCTGATAAAACCGGCAGGCTATGATGAATTCTTCACTGAGGAGGAATACAGAAGTGCTAACGGCCTTGCCTCAGGACCGCACAGAAGCGTTGATGAAACGCTTTATGACGGCCTTCATGCATGGGGAAGGCTTTATGCATATCAGGAAAAGGGAATAACATCCGTTCCCCAGCATCTCAGGAATTCCTATGAAAGCGTTAAGGACTCCTACATGTTCGACCGGTATGCCTTTGAAACGGAGAGAACCAGGATGCTTACCATTCTTGATCCTTCGGATATTTCATCAAGAAGCGAAAGTGCCGTGTACCGGGCAGGAATATATGTCCCCGAAGGACAGGTACTGCCCCTTGGCGACAACAGGGACAATTCCTCAGACGGAAGATACTTCGGACCTGTAAGTGAGGAAAAGATAAACGGACGAGTAATCGGCAGGTTCTGGCCCATCGGAGCAATCGGCGGCGTAAGGTGATGGAAGGCCTTGACAGAAGCAGGGATGTATCACTTTACATCCACGTTCCGTACTGTTACCGGAAATGTGATTACTGTGCGTTTTACTCAACACAAATGCATGAAACGCTTGATGATTACTTTTCAGTCCTGCTCAGACAGATTGATGTAATCACGAAGCAGGTGGGAAAGCCTTTTTACACAGTGTTCATAGGCGGCGGCAATCCCGGTGTGCTCGGTAATGACAGACTGCTTGAAATCGCAAAGGCTGCCACACGGTACGGTAGACCTCAGGAGTTTACAACTGAACTCAATCCTGAATCGGTCAGTGCCGATACTGAGCGTCTTACTGAGTATTTTGACAGGATCAGCATAGGCGTGCAGTCATTCAGTGACGATGTTCTTAGGACTTTGGGAAGAAATGCGTCCTCACAGTCTGCAACGGAAGCACTTGAAATACTCTCAGATCTGAAAAAAAGAAAGGGTATCAGGGTGAACGGGGACATAATCACTTCCGTTTCAGGTTTTTCAGCCGATATTACGCTTTCAGACATAAGAAAGCTTTCGTCATACGGTGCTGATCATGTTTCACTCTATTCCCTATCCCTGGAAGAGGGAACACCTCTTGCAGCAAGGATGATGCCATGCGATGAGGAAAGTGACAGGGAGTGTCTCGTGAAGAGCTGGGCACTTCTTAAGGAACTGGGCTTTGAACACTATGAAATCAGCAATTTTGCCATTCCAGGCTCCAGGTCCCTTCACAACAGTGTTTACTGGCATCTCGGGCAGTATATCGGGCTCGGACCTTCAGCTGAAAGCAGTCTGGGCTGGAATGAGTGCGTTTCACTGAGGCAGAAGGAGAGTGTGGATGAGTACCTTGCCGATCCTTCATTCGATGCATGCCGCCTTACGCTGACTGAGCTGGGAGAGGAATACCTGCTCACATCACTGAGGACAAGTGACGGAATAGGAAAAGATGAATACCGTGAGAGGTTTTCTGAGGACTTCGATGAACGTTTCTCAGCTTTCATAAATGATCTTGATCCTACCCTGTATATCAATACAGGAAAAAGATTTTCCCTGACGGAAGAAGGCTTTCTCGTTCTGGACAGGATCATACTGTCACTTGCAATGGCCCTGTAGAAAAAACACATATCATTATCGGTCACATTGTTGACCTGATAATTTCAATTGTGCTAAGTTAATATAGTTGTAAAAATCTAATTCATCATAAGGGGTTTAATATGTCTGGCCACAGTAAATGGGCAACTATCAAACATGCAAAAGGTATCGCGGACGCTAAACGTGGACAAAAGTTCACAAAGCTTATCAAGGAGATCACAGTAGCTGCTAAGCAGGGCGGTCCTGATCCTGACTCCAATGCTACCCTCAGAACGGCAATCCTTAAGGCCAAGGCTGAAAACATGCCGAAAGATAACATTGAAAGAGCGATCAAGAAAGCCACAGGCGAAGGTTCGGCAACCAGCTATTTCGAACTTACATACGAAGGCTATGCTCCGGGCGGAGTTGCCATCATCATCGACACTCTTACTGATAACAAGAACAGGACTGCAGCGGATGTCCGCTCCACACTGACAAAACTTGGCGGTTCCCTCGGTGCAACAGGATGTGTGTCATACATGTTCCAGACCAAGGGTGTAATCACATACAGCGAGGAGAAGTACAGCGAGGATCAGATCTTCGAGGCCGCTCTTGAGAACGGTGCAGAGGATGTCAGCAGCTCTGACGGTGTCATTGAGGTAACAACCGCTCCTGCTGATTTCGCATCTGTCCTTGAGGCAATGCAGGCAGCCGGTTTCGAGCAGGAAAGCGCTGATATCCAGAAGATTGCGGATCAGACGGTAACACTTGACAACGAGAGGGCAAACAAGGTTCTCAAGATTGTTGAGCGCCTGGAAGATCTCGAGGATGTCCAGATGGTTTCCACAAACCTTGATCTGCCGGATGATTTCGAAGCAGAGGCATGATGATACATGGTAATCCTAGGTATTGACCCAGGATTGGCTAATACAGGCTGGGGTGTTGTTGAAGTGATAAATCAGCGCTACCGGCCTGTTTCTTTTGGTGTGATAACTACCAAGACCGATACGGCCCTTCC
>JBJEWN010000052.1:0-5260 GCA_051885075.1 Bullifex sp. | reverse complement strand
TGTGTATTTCCCTTCTGCACTCTCAAGCTTCATGAGGCTTTTCTCTCCGTATATCAGATTGAGGCGTTTGGCAGTGTTTGAGAGTCCAATATGGCTGGAATCCATCTCAGTTGATTGCAGGCTGTCATTTATTTTTCTGAGAGCTTCCTCCGATATGCCCCTTCCGTTATCGCGTACTGTTATGAACAGCATTCCATTGACATCTGAGTGAAGGGACAGAGTGCTGGAAATGACCGAGGAGTTGTCCCGTCGTCCATGGATTACAGTGTTCTCTATCAGGGGCTGGAAGAGCAGTTTGGGTATACGGAATGACATATCCACATTTGAGAAATCCCAGCTGTATTCCAGGTTCCCGTTCAGCCTCTGCTTCAGTATGCTGAGATATGATCCTGTTATTCTGAATTCTTCTGATATAGGTACGATGCTGTTACTGTCGTCCAATGTATAATGGAGGATGTCAGAGAGGTCTTCTATCATCTTCGATGCTTCATTAGGTCCTTTTGTCAGACCTATTGTCTTCCAGAGTATCGTCTGCATCGTATTGTAAAGAAAGTGGGGATTAAGCTGTGACTGAAGTGCATAAAGCTCCAGTGTTTTTGCATGATAGCGTTTTTCGGAAAGCTGTATCTTCAGGTAATCCTGTTCAATGAAGAGCCTGATAATATGGTCCACGACATGATCAAGCAGATCGCTGTTTTTCACTTCATTGTGGGGTGGAATGCTGCCGTTGCGGGCGCCTTCGATCAGGGTCACGAGATCAACGATCTGATGATAGTTCTTTCCTGCTCCTCTCAGGGCAATAATCACTTCCATCACTGTAACAGCCGCATCGATCAGGATTATCATGCCTGTAATCATCCTTGGAGTGGCATATGTAATGCTTTCAGGGGTTTCCCACACATATTTCCAGCCATACAGCTCGGAGTTGACACTGTAGCGGATCATTTTCATCTCAGGCGAATTATCTTTTACGGAACTGCTGAATACTGTTTCCCCGTCACTGTTCAGTACTGCCAGTGTATCATATGGTGTTGATATAAGTGTGCCCAGATACTGATTCATCGTATCTTCCCTGATATTAAGTACAAGTACTCCGTCAGGCTCTGCTTTGCCGGACGAGAATATCTTCTGAAAAATCGTAAACGTCCGTACAGTATTTCCCTGCTCGAAGTTGAAGTTGCTTATTTCCCTCGATTCAAACCAGTACTGTTCCTTTTCACTTTTCATTTTCTCATAGCTTTTCATCCAGTCCGTGTCGTAGTAGAAATTCAGGTTCGTAAACCTGTTCGTGCTGGAAATGAACCAGCCGCTGTCTTTGTTGAAGTATATGTACAGTGAGTCGATGTTGCCGTTGTAATTGATCGAACTGAAGAGCACGCTTATGATGGATGTCACGGTCTCATAGTCATCACTCCTGATTCCGTTTGTCTCTATCGCGAGAAGACAGTTTTTAAGTATGACCTTAACGGAAGGAATCGTGCTGAATGCAATGTTCATCTTCTCGAGATCAAATATCATCGAGTCTATGATCCCGGCATGGGAAGACAGGGTTTCAGTGTTCTTCCTGTCGATTTCATCTTTTACGTAGGTATTAAGTATCAGGATCGACAGCGCACTGATCAGGAGGACTGCGGAAAGCAGCGGCAGAACTGCTTCCGCTGTCTTTCTTACAAAAGTCCTTACTTTCTTTTTCTCAAAGTCATCCCATTTCCTTATGTTCTTTTTCATTGGTTGTCCCTGATGCTTCTGGGATTGGTTCCGTAATAAGCCCTGAAGGCCCGGGAAAAACTGTTGGAATTCATGTAGCCCAGTCGGGTACTTATTTCCTGAATGGTGACTGATGATTCCTCCAGAAGCCTTCTGGCTTCTTCCATTTTCGCACGGAGGGCGAATTCAGTGAATTTTTCACCAGTTTCCTTATGAAACAGGGTGCTGAGATAGAACGGATTCAGGCCTACGTGGGCAGCAACCTCTTCAAGTGATGAATTCGCAAGATTCTTAAGAACATAGTCACGCACCTTCACTACCGTTCTGTGCTCCTGCCTGTCACCTGATGAGGTTTCCAGTTCCTGTCTGATTTTTGAAAAGACTTCCTTTATCTCATTGAACTTGGTAGGTTTCACAATGTAGTCCCTTATCCCCAGTTCCATGCATGACCTGGCATATTCGAACTCCCTGTAACCGCTGATGATGACGCATCTGACGGATGGTTTCGTTTCAAGCACTTTCCTGCACAGATCTGTTCCTGACATTTCAGGCATTCTGATGTCGGTCAGCAGGACATCGGTCTTTCCTGATCCTGTTATGAAATCAAGAGCCTCTTCCGGGGATGTGAAAGTCCCCGATACCGTATATCCGATATCATTCCATGGAAAATAGTTCGATAGTCCGTTCACTATCTCAAATTCATCATCAACAATAACAAGGTTAAGCATTTCTCTCACCGTTATCAGGATATCAGATAAAGATGACGATGTACAAATCAAATCTGTAATTTTATGTATCGCTGTTATTTATCATGGTTATATATCATTTTTAAGATAAAAATCTTAAAAAATGAATACTATCTTAGCTTGTGTTCCGAAATCAGGTGATAATGCTGAGAAAGTGAATGAAAAGCATGTGAAATGATCGTATCGTTATGGAGTGAGCGGGGGTTATCATTTTCATGTGGGATTCCGAGATCCCAAGGAGGTATTTTATGAAAAGGATGATGGTTCTGCTGGCACTTGCTGCGATGCTTGTCATGACTGTGTTTGCAGGCGGTGCAAAGGAAGAAGCAGTGAAGGGGTCTTCGATCACGACAACTTCTCCCGATGAGAAAGTTACTCTCAGATTTTCCTGGTGGGGATCAAATACCAGACACCAGGCTACTCTCGAGGCAATCAGGCTCTATGAATCAAGGCACCCGAACGTGACGATCGAGGGTGAGTACGGTGCATTTGCCGATATGTATCAGAAGCTTCTTACCCAGCTTGCAGGCGGTACTGCTCCTGATATCATTTCCGTTGACTACAAATGGGTTGCTGACCTGATGAGCAATGGATCCCACTTCGTCAACATGTACGACCTTGAGGACTATATCGATACATCTTCCTTCGATATGGATTTTGCTAGGATTTACGGCGGATCCGGTGATGATTTCCTTATCGGTATCCCTGTGGCCGTGAACGGAATGGGATATCTTTACAATGAAAGATTCCTTGAGAAATACGGCATTACACCGTCTGACGACTGGACCTGGGAAACGGTCATTGAAAACGGAAAGAAGGTGAATGCCCAGGATCAGTCCAAATATCTGCTCTACAACAATGCGGAACACTGGATGTATCTCTTCAAGACAATGATGAAGCAGATTACCGGCAAAACCCTCATTCTTGATGACAGAAGTCTTGGTTTCACGAAGGATGATGCCGTGCAGGTTTTCTCATATGTAAAGCGTCTTGTGGATGAAAAGGTCGTCCCGCCGTTCAATGAAGGCGTGCTTTATGAAAATGTCTATGCAGATCAGAATCCGAACTGGCTGAATGAGAACTTCGGTATATTCCCCACTTCATCTTCCCTGATCCCGGGCATAATGAATGCAAGTTCCTTCTCAGTGGCACCCCTGAGATATCCTGTAATGGATGGCGCAAAGGATCCTGGAATTCTGGTTACTCCGGCAGTGTTCTTCACTGTGTACAACAAGTCTGCCCATCAGGATGTCGCCGCTGATTTCATCAACTTCATGCTGAATGATCCTGAAGCCATCGCAATCCTCAGGGATACAAGAGGTATTCCGTGCAGTTCAAAGGCACAGGCTCAGCTTGTTGAAGCCGGCGTCATTCCCGAACCTGTTTCCATGATGGTATCACAGGCTCTTACAGGTGCAGGTATTGCAGATAACGGATACAGTCTTAACTCTGAGGTCATAGCCCTTATCAAGGATTATGTTCAGCAGGTAGGATACGGTGTTCTTACACCCGACCAGGCAGCCGATGGTTTCATCAAGGAACTTACCGCAATCATTAAGACAATCTGAACACTTATGAAAAGCCCCTCATGTGAGGGGCTCATACAGGGGCGCATATGAGATTATTGAAAAGGAACTCCGCTCATCGCAATGATCAGCGGGCAGGCTATCTGTACATTCTTCCATGGATAATAGGGTTTCTGGTTTTCCAGCTTTATCCGTTTGTTGCATCATTTGTTTATTCATTCACAGACTTCTCGATACTCAAACCGATGAAGTTCGTCGGAATCGACAATTATGTCAGGATGTTTACCGGAGACAGACTGTTCTGGAAATCGCTGAAGGCAACCTTCATTTACGTTCTGATGGCCGTTCCGGGTAAGCTTATATTCGCCCTGTTCATTGCAATGCTTCTCAACATGAAGCTTAAATTCATCAACTTTTACAGGACAATATATTATCTGCCCTCAATACTGGGCGGTTCCGTGGCCGTCTCCATCCTATGGAAGTTTCTCTTTGCAAAGGACGGTACAGTCAATGAAATCCTTTCATTCTTCGGTATCCCTGCCGTTGACTGGCTGGGGAGTCCCAATATTGCTCTTTTTACCATGGGCCTTCTGGTTGTATGGCAGTTCGGCTCATCGATGATCCTGTTCCTTGCAGGTCTTAAGAATGTTCCGAAGGAGCTGACTGAGGCGGCAAGGGTTGATGGTGCCGGAAGAGTCAGGGTGTTCTTCAGTGTTGTCCTTCCACAGCTCACGCCGGTTATCTTCTTCAACCTCATAATGCAGATGATCAATGCATTCAAGGAATTCAATGCTCCGTATCTCATCACAAAGGGTGGTCCGCTTCACAGCACATATCTCTACGGCATGATGCTGTATGAGAACGCATTTACCAATCTGAAGATGGGATATGCGTCGGCACAGTCATGGTTCCTGTTCCTCGTAATCATGATTTTCACGGCATTGTGTTTCAAATCATCACCATACTGGACTTTCTATGAAGACGGAGGCAATTTCTGATGGAAGCATTAACCGATACTCAGAAAAGACTCAGGAAATACAGAATCAGGAAGACCTGTTACAGGGCTCTGACATACATTTTCCTCACCCTGATCGGAATCATCATGGTATATCCCCTGCTGTGGATTGTTTCCGCTGCATTCAAAACAAACAATGAGATCTTCAGTTCCGCATCCCTCATCCCTAAGGAAATACTGTGGAACGGATTTACTGACGGCTGGAAAGGAGTGGGACAGTACTCTTTCGGGGTATTCTTCAGCAACACATTCAAAATGGTCATCCC
>JBJEWN010000051.1:0-5265 GCA_051885075.1 Bullifex sp. | reverse complement strand
GTTGCATCAACCCTTGAAGTCGGCATGGATGATGTCATCTTCGATGCACCCAATACTGACATGGTTCCAGATTCAGGTCCTACAGCCGCGTCACGTTCAACGATGGTTGTCGGTAACCTCGGTTACAGGGCTGCCCTCCAGATGAAGGAAAAGATGGGTGAGGAGCATGCTGAGGTTGAAGTCCAGTATGAACACCCGGAAGGACATCCCTGGGATCAGTCAACATTCAAGGGCGATGCATACCTTGGATACGGCTGGGGAGCCGCATGTGTTGAAGTTGAGGTTGATAAGATAACGAATGAAGTAACCGTTAAGGGAATCTGGACAAGCCATGACATCGGACGCCCGATCGATGAACTCATCGTTCACGGTCAGGTAAACGGCGGTGTGATGCAGTCACTCGGATATGCCGCGATGGAGAAGATGGAAAACAGAAAAGGCCACTTCAGGCAGTCCAGCATGTCAGACTACGTCATCCCGACCAGCATGGACTTCCCGAAGCAGGAGTACTTCTTCGTCGATAACCCGTACCCATGGGGACCGTTCGGTGCCAAGGGCATGGGAGAACTGGTATTTAACGGTGCTGATGCCGCATATGTTGATGCGGTAGAGCGTGCGCTCGGCATCAGCTGTCATAAGATCCCCATTCCTGTTGAGGATATCGAGGGCCTGAGAAAATGAGCATGATCGAATTCAGATTGAACGGAAAGCCGGTTGCCTTTGACGGTAACCCGCTTAAGAGACTGTTGGATGTGCTCCGTGATGACTTCGGCATCACGGGCACTAAGGAAGGCTGCGGTGAAGGTGAGTGCGGTGCATGTTCCGTTTTAAAGGACGGAAAGCTCGTCACATCATGCATCATCCCTGTCGGAGCAGTCGGCGGATGTGACATCGTCACCATCGAAGGCCTCCGTGATACGGAGCAGGGAAAATGTCTCGTTGAAAGCTTTGCCGAGGGCGGAGCGGTACAGTGCGGTTTCTGCATTCCCGGCATGGTAATGGCAGCACAGGCTCTGCTGTTGAAGAATCCGCATCCGACTGAAGCCGATGTGCGTCTGGCCATCAGCGGTAACATCTGCCGCTGCACGGGCTATGACCTCATCGTCGAGTCAATACTGCTGGCAAGCAGGAAGGGGGAAGGTCTATGGTAAGAAGTTTCATTCCCCAGAGCCTTGATGAGGCTCTGAAGATAAGGGCTGAAGAGCATGCAATCCCACTGGCCGGCGGATCGGACCTGATGGTACAGCACAGGAAGGGAACCGGTGTAGTTCCCGAGTTCTCAGCTCCAATCATGATCATCACGGGGCTTAAGGAACTCAAAGGCATAAGGCGTGAAGACGACGGTACAGTCGTCATCGGTGCTCTCACGACATCAGCGGAAATCGCGGAGTCTGAGCTTGTGCCCTACTTCGTGAGAAAGGCTGCATCCCTGATGGGTGCGATCTCCCTCAGGAACAGTGCCACGATCGGAGGCAATATCGGAAACGCATCCCCCAAAGGTGATCTTCCCCAGCCCCTTATTCTCCTCGATGCTTCAGTCGTGCTGAAGAGCATAAACGGAGAGAGAACCGTCCTTCTTGACGACTTCATAAAAGGAAGCAAAAAGACTGAACTCAGGGATGATGAGATCATCACTGAAGTCCGCATTCCCAAGTGTGAATGGACATATGCATACTACAGGAAGATCGGAACCAGAAAGGCAAATGCAATCAGCAAGCTTTCCCTTTCTGCCTTAATCCTCGTTGAGGACGGTGTGATCCGTGACTTCAGGGTTTCAAGCGGTGCGGCAGGTCCAAAGGTGGCAAGGTGCCGTGAAAATGAGGAAAAACTCATCGGCAAGACACTTTCCGACATCGAAGGTCTCAAGGCTGAAATCCTTGATGGACACAATAACGCAATCTCACCTCATGCAATGCCTGAGTGGAGACGCAACACGACACGAAGAATGCTTGATCACTTTCTGACGGAAGTCGCTTCAGGCGCTCCGGCAGGCATCATCGGTTAAGGGAGGGATAATGGAGAAAGTCACCTGTTCGACACTCAGTGAGTGTTCCATGAAAAAGAAGGCTCTTCCTTCTGCTCAATACCTTGCAGGAGGAACAGAGGATCTCCGTCTGAAGCAGAATGCTCCGGATGCCGTCATACCCCTTGCCGGTCTGATCGAAAGGAAGGCAGAAGTGAGAGGAGAGGAAGTCTTCCTCTCTTCAGCCCTGACTTTCTCCGATCTTGAGTCATCCGCCATAGTACCGGAGCCGCTGAAGGCTGCCGTGAGAAAGATGGCTTCCAGGGCGCTGAAAAATGCCGCAACGCTTGGCGGCAACATCGCATCAAAGAGATGTGACAGCTACCTTATCCCGGCACTTCTTGCATACGGTGCGAAGCTTGTGATTTACGGCGATAAGGAAAAGATCTGTGACCTTAAGAAGTATGTGACACAGTCATGTGACTGCATCATACTCGGCGTTCTTATCGATCCGAATGTGAAGGTTGTCACTAAGCGTGAGTCGCTCACATCCTCATCCCATGCCGCGGTCACATCCGCACTCAGTGAGAAGGGATATTTCACTGCTGTTTCCGGCGGCGGCATCTGCACATCCCTTGAGGAAGCACTCGGTGCTGACATTAAGGATGACATCACAGGAAGCGCAGCATACAAGAAATACCTTGTAAAAGAGAATCATGAGATACTGAAGGAGGCACTGAATGGTTAATTTCCTTTTGAACGGTAAGAAGGTTTCTTCAGCTCTCGATCCCATGACCAGCTTAAGGGATGCACTTGTTGCACTCGGATGCTCCAGCGTGCGTGACAGTGATGACAGGGAAGGCTTTGCCGGAAGTGATTCAGTCATCTTCAATGACGAAGTAAGATATTCAAACCTGATCCCGCTCTTCATGGCGGAAGGTGCCGAGGTAAGGACTGCAGAGTCCCTGGTCAGGGACAGGAAGATAAACGATGTACAGAGGGCAATGGTTGCAGCCGGTGTCGTCCAGAGTGCATACAACTCTCCGACTGTTGCACTCATACTCACACACCTTCTCGAACATAAGCCTGATGCCACCAGGGATGATGTGAAGGATGCCCTTTCATCCGTATTCATCCGTGATGCAGGCTATGAGCACTTCTACCTTGCAGTGAAGCTCGTTCAGGAAGAGAGGAAGGAAGGTCACTACGTGACACCCGTTTCCCCCTCATTCCGCCCAGAGCTTGAAGTCATCGGAAAGCCTACCGGCAAGATCGACGGGGAAAGTCTCGTAAAAGGCGAGAAGGTCTTCGTTGAGGATAAGGTAATGCCGGGAGCTTATGCACTTGAAGTGCTGAGAAGCCCCTATGCGATGGCTTATGTTACCGACATTGACACATCTGAAGCCGAGAAGCTTGAAGGTGTCGAGGCAATCCTTACCTGGAAGAACGTTCCTGATGTCTACTACATGTCTGCCGGTCAGGGAAACCCTGAACCCAGTCCTCATGACAGAAAGCTCATCAACCGCAAGGTGCGTCACGTCGGTGACCGCGTTGCCGCGATCGTCGCGGTTGATAAGGAAACCTGTGAGAAGGCAAAGTCCCTCATCAGGGTTACCTATGAACCCCTGACACCGGTATTAACCGTTGAGGAAGCAATGGCAGAGGGTGCGCCTCTCGTGCACAACGGAAAGATCGAGTACGTCGTCGGTGCTCCCGCAGATCTTGATAAGCAGAATGAAAAGTATGATGAGAGGGACGGGAAGGTTATCTACCAGTTCCCGCTCCATGGAGACATCAGGCACAACATCGCCGCAGGTGCCCATGGCGGTATCGGTTCCCTTGAGGAAGGCTTTAATGAAGCTGATGCCATCGTTGAGGAAACATACCAGACAAGCCAGGTGCAGTGCACCCCGCTTGAACCCCATGTCTGTTACTCCCTGATAGAGAACGGAAGACTGACTGTTCATGCATCGACACAGGTGCCATGGCACCTGAGAAGGATCGTCGCAACCGTATGCGGCATCAGCGAGAACAAGGTTCATGTCATCAAGGAACGTGTCGGCGGTGGTTATGGCTCCAAGCAGGACATCCTTGTTGAGGATCTATGCGCGTACTGCACCTACATCACCGGTAAGCCCATTTACTACAGGAACACAAGACAGGAAGAGTTCATTGCGAACTCCACCCGTCATCCGATGAGACTTACCGTTAAGATGGGCGGTAAGAAGGACGGAACGATCACGGCAATCTACATGGATGTCAGGGCAAATACCGGTCCTTACGGCAACCACTGTCTTACGGTTCCGATGAATGCATCGAGCAAGACGCTTCCGCTCTTTGCCGTGAAGAACATGTTCTATGACCTCAACACGTATTACACCAACATTGCACCCACAGGTGCATATCAGGGTTACGGCGCTCCTAAGGGGTACTTCGCGATCATGTCGGCACTGGCAGAGCTTTCCTGGAAGCTCGGTCTTGATCCTCTCGAGGTTGCAAAGAAGAACGTCGTTGAGGAAGGCTACATGCTTGAAATCCTCAAAGGTCTCGGTGAAGGACGTGAAGGTGCCATCGTGCCTGTCGGCTCATGCGGCGTAAAGGAAGCACTTGAAAAGGGTGCCGAGATGATAGAGTGGGGTAAGAAAGAAGTATCCGATGATCCTGACTGGGGAATCGGCAAAGGCTTTGCCATGATACAGCAGGGCTCAGGTCTTCCCGGACTTGACCACTCCAACTGTCAGGTCAAGCTCCTTACCGACGGAACGTTCCTGGTCTTGAGCGGAGGCGCAGACATCGGTACCGGACTTGATACCATCTCCGCAAAGATCGTGGCAGAAAACATGAAGGTTTCGCTTGATAAGATCTCTGTCGTATCAGGTGATACCGACTCCTGTCTCTTCGACACAGGTGCATATGCATCGTCAGGCACATACTTCTCCGCATCGGCAACCCTCCGTGCAACTGAGGATCTCGTGAAGAAGATGGTTAAGGAAGCCGCGATACAGATGGGTGAAAATGAGGAAGACCTTTCCTTCCGTGCTCCCGGAGAAGTGGTTTCAGCAAAGACAGGAAAGACACTTTCCTATGCAAAGCTCAGCCATGACACTCTTGCAGGTGACGGACGCGGTCAGCTTGTCGGTACCGGATACTTCGTTACCGCAAACTCTGCAATTCCTTACGGTGCCCACTTTGCTCAGGTTGCTGTCAATAAGAGAACCGGTGAAGTTAAGGTAATGAAGTTCTATGCGCTTCAGGATGCGGGTACCCCGATCAATCCGGAGATAGCACTCTGCCAGATGTAC
>JBJEWN010000050.1:0-5303 GCA_051885075.1 Bullifex sp. | reverse complement strand
TTCAGGTCATGGATGTGATTCACATGACCATAGCTACCCCGCCGGTACGCATTGGGGATGTACTGGTTAAGGACATTGCCGGAACCGGTTCTGATCTTGTAGTGGCTTCTGAAAAGATGTGAAAGGAAAAGGCCCGGACTGAGTGATGCCGGACCTTCTCATGTTTCAGATGTTCAGTGATTCGGGAATGCAGTGGAGATGGAGCGGAGCAAGAGCCTTGACGGCTTCCATTATTCTTTCATCACCGCTCTGGGTTCTTCCCCTCCAGGCAAAGTATCCCGTATAGAGCTGAACCATCTCTGGTGACATCTGGGAGCCGTGAAGGGCGACGGCTTCCATCTTCTTCTGAAAGTATTCAGTAGTATCGATGAATGTGTTGGGATTCTGCGTGAAGTAGAAGAAAACAGCCTTAAGTTCCACGGGCTGAGTATCGGTACCTGCAGGATAACTTTTCAGTGATGATGAGATCGCGGCCTGGGATGCTGCCCTTCCCGTAACGATGTGGTCGTTATGGGCTTCATAAAGGTTCCAGGGATCCGGAGATGCGATGGCATCATACCGTCCCTTTCTCAGGATTTCCGCAATTTCTCCTGCAAGCTGCGGGACATCGGAAAGCGTCGCATCGCCGTGATCAAGGAAATAAAACTCAGAAACGCCGAGATACTTTCCTGCAGTGACTGCTTCACGTTTTCTTATTTCAGTAAGCGGCTTTGTGCCGTCCGTAAGCCCGATGTCACCAAGGGCACCGTCGGTCACCGTGAGGTAATCGACCTGAACTCCATTTGACACGAGATACTGAATTATGCCTCCAAGACCGAGTTCATTGTCATCGGGATGGGGCTGTACGCATAGAAGCTTCCTGATGTTTTCAATCTTCGGCGGCTGCATCAGGGAGGCAAGCATTTTCATGTCATTCATTTCTTATTCTCCTTTCCCTTATCAAGGACAGTGAGGATTCTTTCATACTCATCCTCATCGAGGATGTAGTGCTTCACGTAAAGTTTATACGCAATGGTCATGAGAACTGCAGGAAGGATTGCCATCACCAGGAGAAGCCCGAGTGTCTGGTAGTCTTCAACGCCTGAGAGCACTCCTTTGATCGATGAGAGTTTTTCCGCTTCCGTGATGAGGCCGAGGTTTGTCTGCTGCTCGAGGGAAGAGATTCGGTTGGTGATCCCGGTAATTGAGAATGCAAGATAGCTCAGGGATGTGAGCATGATGACAAGAGCAGATGATAGTTTGGTCAGGAACGGCCTGAGGGACGCGATGATCGCTTCATCCCTCGTTCCGTTTTTATATTCGTTGTATTCTACCGTATTGATGATGGAAATCATCATGACAAGGTAATATGCGTACTGTCCCAGGTTGGAGAACATGTAGCAGACCGTGATGACCCAGAACTTAAGCATCGAGGAAGGAAGCAGCACTCCTGCCGCGATCATGAGTGCGTAGGCGGCAAGAGACATGACAAGCATGTATTTCATCAGCTGCTTACGCCGGATCTTTGCCGAGATGGCGGGATAGAAAACCATGAGGAATGCGGTTGCAAGCACACCTATTGTGCTGAAGGTTGAGTAAAGCCCGCCTTCGTAGCCGAATTCGAAGTAGATGTATGTGGACCCGAGTCCTCCGAGGATCATGTTGATGCCGATCTGCTGGAGGAGGAATATGATGGCAATCCACACCAGCTGGTCGTTGTTCCTGATTGTGGTGACGATCTTCTTCAGTCCGACCTTTGATCCCGTGGAAACAGGTGTATCCCTGTTTTCCTTCACACCGAAGATGGTGAAGCAGAGGAAGAGGGGAGCCAGTATGCAGAACAGAAGTGCCACGTTGCTGTATGCAGCCTGTGCATTTCCTCCCACGGTCATGGATCCTGTGGTCATCATGGGAATGATTATTCCGGCAAGCGTTGCACCGATACCGGCAAAGAGCGTTGCACGGGATGTGAACTGGTCCCTGCTGTGACTGTCACGTCCCAGGGCAGGTACCATGCCCCAGTATGATATGTCCTGCATCGTGAACGTTATCGAATAGAGAAAGTAGATGATGCCGAAGAATATTACGAATGGCCAGCCCTGAAGGGGCACGCTGAATGCGAGATAAACCACAATGCATGTTGAAATTATTCCGATCACAAGCCATGGTTTGTATTTACCCCACCGGGACCTGGTACACTCGATGATGTTGCCCATTATTGGGTCGTTCACCGCATCAAAGACACGGCATAAGACCATTATCACGGTGATGGCCATGAGCTGGGCGGCCGTAAGCTGTCTTGTGAAGAGCACATAGAGCAGTATGTAGTTGGTGAAGAGCTGGTAGAGCATGTCGCGTCCGACTGTTCCCAGCGGGAAGAACCAGAGGTTTCTTTTCAGTTGTCTGTCCATTCGTTAACCCTTATCCGCAAATTACAAAAGTGGGTATGGAAAGAGTGCAAGCTGAATTATCATATTGACACTTATCTATATGATGCTTATATTGATGATCATGAATATGAATACCTCGGACGTAGCCCTCATTGCCAGGGCGCTGGGGGACGAAAACCGTCTCCGGATCGTAAAACTTTTATCGGGAGGGGAGATGTGTGCCTGCCGCCTGCTTGAGAGGCTGAGCATTACGCAGCCGACGCTTTCCCATCATATGAAGATTCTCTGTGAGTCAGGGCTTGTGGATGTGAGGAAGGAAGGGAAGTGGAGCCACTACTCCGTCTGCAGTGAAAAGCTCAGTTTTTTCACATCATGCATTGAATCCCTGTCCAGACCGGAGGAGGTATGTCCGTGCTGTCAGCAATAGGTGCTTTCATGCAGAATGAAATCCTCGGATTCGCATGGATGAGAAGACTGTTTGAAATCATTCTGACATCATTCGGACTTGATGTGTCATCACGGCTTGGTGGCAGTATTCTCTTCTTTTTCTATGACACGGTGAAGATATCCGTACTGCTGACCGTGCTCATATTCATCATATCATACATCCAGAGCTACTTTCCTCCTGAGCGCAGCAGAAGGATAATGGGAAGTTTTTCCGGCATAAGTGCAGGTATCATGGCGGCACTTCTCGGAACGGTCACTCCGTTCTGCTCCTGTTCATCCATTCCGCTTTTCATCGGCTTCACTGCCGCGGGACTTCCCCTTGGGGTTACCTTTTCCTTCCTGATCTCATCTCCCATGGTGGATCTTGGAAGCCTTGTGCTTCTGATGAGCATCTTCGGCTGGAAGACTGCCGTGCTCTATGTGGTCTTCGGCCTTGCCGTGGCGGTTGCGGGGGGAAACCTCATCGGAAGGCTTGGTCTTGATGACCAGGTGGAGGACTTCATCAGGAAGGCTCCTTTCATGGATACTCCTCAGGAGAAGCTTACGGTGAGGGATCGGATGGGATATGCATGGAACAAGGTCATGGATACGCTTTCAAAGGTATTTCCGTACATAATCATCGGTGTTCTCATCGGAGCCGTGATCCACAACTGGATTCCTTCCGATTGGGTTGTAAGCATCCTTGGCCGCTCAAATCCGTTTTCAGTCCTTATTGCCGTTGCGGCAGGAGTTCCGATGTATGCCGACATCTTCGGAACCATTCCCGTTGCCGAGGCACTGCTTGCCAAGGGGGCTGACCTTGGTGCCGTGCTTGCCTTCATGATGGGCGTTACCACACTGAGTGTTCCCTCTCTTGTAATGCTCAGGAAGGCAGTGAAGCCGAAACTGCTCTGCATTTTCACCGGAGTATGCGTTCTCGGCATCATTGCTGTCGGATATGTTTTCAATTTTCTTCAGACGTATATCATATAGGAGGAACTATCATGGATATTTCAAAAGTAAAGAGTGTTGCAGTGCTGGGGACGGGCTGCCGCAACTGTAAGAAAATGCTTGCCTCGGCAGCTGAGGCAATGAAGGAACTGGGACTTCAGGGTGAACCTGAGTATATCACTGACATGGAAAAAATTATGTCTTACGGCATCATGCTGCTGCCATGTCTTGCCGTCAACGGGAAGATCGTTTCACAGGGAAAAGTGCTTTCAGCCAAAGAAATCACGGATGTGATCATAAAGACTGTTTTCTGAGTTTTTATCGAGGAGCATTAAAGATTTATTGACCTAAACCTTGTGATGGTGTACCCTGCACATTGTCGGACAGGAGATTAATGATGGTCGAGAAGATGAAAAAGGTATCGGGAGTGTTGGCATCGGCCTTCCTTGCCGTCATCGTGCTCACTTATCTGGCACTTGGGCTTTTAATGGTATTCGGTGTATTTTACTCGGTGATACCTATGCTCAGGGGTATGGTAACGGAAGCAGGATTCCTGCCTGAGGATGTGGTTAAGGCCCTGGAAACGGATGGCTTTTCCATAATTCCGTTCATCTTATCAGTCTCCGGAAGCCTGGTGATATATCTTGTCCTGTTCTACCATCTGAGGGGATTCTTCAGGGAGATAAAGCAGACGGGACTGCCTTTTTCGGAAACCAATGTATCCCGTCTCAGATCGATGAGCCTTATAAGCATTGCCCAGGCAGTGCTTCCCTGGCTTGTGTCCGCATCGCTTTCCGCCCTGATGAGGGTTCCCCGGTTAGGAGGACTGTTCGACATCACCTCTCTGTTCATTGCGCTTGTTTTTTACGCGCTTTCGGTAATATTCTCATACGGAGCCGAACTGGACAGCAGGTGTTCTGCCATTGTATGACACTTCCCCAAAGTGTTGATATTTTCAGTCTGCGGCAGGAGGAAATTCTTCCCCTGCCGCATTTTCACATGTGATTGACAACACATGGATTTAAACTTATTCTCAGAAGAACGAGGTAGATGTGAGTGATTCTGCAAAATCCTTTGAGAACAGAATAAGATTCATGAAAATACTCCTTGCGGTGCTGATGGTTTTCACTGTTCTCCTTGTAATTTTCTCCCTATGGCTTGCAGCATTCTGCATGGGGGAAATCATCATGGGATCGGACCTGGAGTTCACTGTATCTGAGTATGGAACCACTTTTGCCGCAGGCATGACGAAGGTCCTGCTTTACGTGATTGTCTTCTTTGCAATGCTCAAGGCATACATGCTGCTGCGTGATGTCGGGGCTCAGAAGACACCGTTCACCGACCTGATGCCCAAAGGACTCAGGACAATGGGATGGCTTCTGATTCTTGCCGGTATACTTCCGGGAATTGCCGAGCAGGTGATAACCATGATTCTCAATGCAGAGTGCGAGTATACCTCATATTCAGCTGCACTTGTCATTGTCGGTGTGGTGATGCTGGTGCTCGAGAGCGTGTTCAGAATCGGACTTGAGCTCAGAAAAGATGCAGATGAAACCG
>JBJEWN010000049.1:0-5312 GCA_051885075.1 Bullifex sp. | reverse complement strand
ACGCAGTTTTTCACCCAAAAGGCAGGTTATTCTGATCTTTCATGCGTAACTGCTAATGCTGCAACTATCTGTATTATAAATAAAACTGCAATTCATCATCCGCCCTAAAGGGACGCAAGCTTTCCTGCTACTTTATGTAAAAGCCGGAGTATTTTTATGTTATACTGAAACCATGGACAATAAGCCGAAACCCAGAAACATCCCTTCCCTTTTAATTGCAATAGCCATATGTGCATCAGTCATCATATCGGACAGCATGCAGATAGTGCTGCCCCCCTCCATAAGGGTATTTGCCCTTATCTCAGCAATTGCACTGATAGGTTTTTATGTGCTTTCAAACGCACGGAATAATAATAAGGATGACTGATTAAGCCATCCTGATCTTTATTCAAATACTCATTAATCGAATGCAATTAACAACTTAACTTAATTATACCCGCTTACAAATTATCTTTTCCGACAACACCTGCTATCATTATGGCCTGCTTTATGTTCTTACAGGTAGACATACCCTCAGTGTCCTTCAGTTTTGTGGGTCCAAGCATTCTGGTAAAGCCCATATCAATGCTTGCCTTAACCCTCTTCTCAAGAAAAGCAACTGGGCGTACCTCTCCCGCAAGGGAAAGCTCACCGAAACTGACAAGGTTCTCCGAAAGGGCTTTACCGCTTTTTGCAGAATACAGGGCCAGGGCAAGAGCCAGTTCGATTGATACCTCATTGATCTTCATTCCACCGGCCACATTTATGTAGACATCCTGATCAGACAGTCTTACACCTGCATGACGCTCAAGAATGGCTGCAACCCTGTTTACCCTGGCTATGTCTATCCTGTCGGAGTAGACACGGGAAAGTCCGCTCTTTGCGGGAACCGTCAGGGCCTGTATTTCAACGAGAAAGGTACGTGATCCTTCAACTACGGCAGTGTATGCTATTCCGGGTGGAACCTCCTCTCCATGACGTGACGAAATAAAAAATTCTGTTGGATCTCCGACAGGTTTGAGTCCGTCACTGTCCATGCGGAAGATACCTATTTCATCAACTGAGCCGAACCTGTTCTTCGCGGCCCGAAGGAATCTTACACCGGTTTCGGTATTCTCAAAGTAAAGGACGGTATCCACCAGATGCTCTACGATTTTGGGACCTGCAAGAGTACCTTCCTTTGTAACATGACCGATGAAGAACATTGCAATGTTTCTGGTCTTTGCTTCAAGACTCAGTGCATAACAGCACGCCCTCATCTGATTGGGAGATCCTGCTATTGAAGGAACAGTGGCAGATGACAATGTCTGAAGGGAATCGATTACGACCACTGCGGGAGAAAGCTCCTCTATTGCCTCAAGAAGGGCCTCCAGACGCGTGTCACAGAATATGCTTATACTTTTAAGGTCCAGTCCCAGCCTGATCGCCCTGAGCTTTACCTGGGAAGGAGACTCCTCTCCGGAAACATAAAGCACCTTTCCATGTTTTGCTGATGATGAAAGCATCTGAAGCATTATCGTTGATTTACCTATTCCGGGTTCACCACCGACAAGTACTGAGCTCGGACGCATGATTCCTCCGCCCAGGACCCTGTTAAGCTCACTGATGCCTGAATCAAAACGGGTGGCTTCATCGACAGTGACGTCAGAAAGGCTTCTGACAGCCTTATCGATTACAGGTACCGCAGCCTGTGTCTTATTGGTATTCTGGGCTATTACCTTTTCCTCTGTGAATGAGTTCCAGGCTCCGCAGGAAGGGCACCTTCCAAGCCATTTGCTCTCCTCTAGTCCGCATTCGGAGCATACATAACGGATACTTTCCTTTTCTTTTTTCACTTACCCCTCCGCATTAAGAAAAACAAAGCCACGCCTGATCGGACGTGGCTCATGTCATTTATCAGAAATCGAGAAGCTCCACATCAAATATCAGGGTCGCTTTGGGAGGAATGACTCCGGGATATCCATGGATACCGTATCCCAGCTGATAAGGAATGATGAGAGTACGTTTCTCACCTTTCTTCATTGTAAGAAGTGCTTCATTCCATCCCTCGATTACCTGACCGATCTTAAATGTCGCAGGCTCATTTCTGAGGATTGATGAATCAAAGATCTTACCATCAAGGAATGTTCCCTGATAGTTAACCGTAACATTCTGTCCCCATTTGGGAGAAGCAGAACCGGTACCTTCCTTCAGCACCACATACTTAAGTCCGGAAGGAGTTGTAACAGCTTTCGGATAGCGGTTGAAAATTTCCTGATCAATCTTCTTCTGCTCCTCTGCTTCCTTCTTCAGAGCTTCATTCTCAATCTTTTCAACCAGATCTGAGAATGCCTGTTTCGTGCATACGAACTTTTCAGCATCCTCACCGACCCTGATTATCTTAACGCTTTCAATCCTGTCCCCGGTCTTAATCTTATTCACGACATTCTGGCCTTCCACCACATGACCGAAAACGGAGTGCTTGCCGTCAAGCCAGGGAGTAGCAACATGAGTGATGAAGAACTGACTTCCGTTTGTTCCCGGACCTGCATTTGCCATTGAAAGAATACCGGGACCTGTGTGTTTCAGAGAAGGATCGAACTCATCAGGGAAGCGGTAACCCGGACCGCCGGTACCGTCACCTTTGGGACAGCCGCCCTGAATCATGAAATCGGGAATGACCCTGTGAAAGTTAAGTCCATCATAGAACGGCTCACCTTCATCCTGAATATTGAGCACACCTTCCGCAAGTCCGACAAAGTTCATTACGGTCATGGGTACTTTTTTGTACTCAAGCTCAAGCGTGATATCACCTTTACCTGTGGTGATTACGGCATAAAGTCCGTCCTTCAGTTTTGTTACATCCATATATAATATTTCCTTTTTAAATTAGTCGAAAAGATCCTCGCTTTTGCCAAGCAGCTTGTACAGTCTTTCAAGATCAGACTGGCTTGTGTATGGGATTACGAGCTTACCCTTCTTCAGATTGCCCTTAACCTCAACCTTGGTTCCGAATGCTTCCAGAAGCTTATCCTCAACATTCTGAACATAGGGATCCTTTGCTTTAGGTGCTCTCTTTGTCTTAATCTTCTTTCCTTCATTGAGTGCCTGAGCCTCTTCTTCAGCTTCCCTTACTGAAAGTTCCTTCTCAATTATCTTATCTCTTAAAAGAGTCCTGTCGTTGGGATTCACAAGGGAAAGAATGGCCCTTGCATGTCCTGCCGTCAGGACACCGGAGATTATGTCATCCTTCATCTGATCAGGAAGCTGCAGGAGACGGAGACTGTTGGTTACGGTAGATCTTTTTTTTCCCACCTTCTCGGCAACCTCTTCCTGGGTGAGTCCTGATTTCTGAATAAGATACTGGTACGCTGCAGCTTCATCAATTGCATTAAGATTTTCCCTCTGTATGTTCTCAATAAGTGCAACCTCTATTCTCTGTACCTCGCTGAAGCTTTTCACGATTACGGGAACTTCCGTAAGGCCTGCAGCCTTTGCTGCCCTGTATCTTCTCTCTCCTGCAACTATCACATAGCTGTCATCGTTGATCTTCTCGACAAGAAGAGGCTGAAGGACCCCCTGATTCTTAATGGATGCAGAAAGCTCTGAAAGGGATTCATCATCAAATGATTTTCTGGGCTGGTTCACATTCGGTGTGATCTTATCAACACTGACATACAGAACACGGTCCCTGACATCCTCTTCAGAGACTTTTACAGTAATCTTCTCTTTGGGAGATGAGACGACATCAGGAGTTATATCGAAATCAAAATTACCTAAAAGGGAACCCATTCCCTTTCCAAGTCCATGTGCTTTCTTAGCAGACACGCTGAATGACCTCCTTGGCTAAAGCGGCATAAGCCTTCGTTCCTAAGTTTGAAGCATCATAAACATTGATCGGCATACCGTGAGACGGAGCCTCTGCCAGTCTGATACTTCTGGGAATTATCGTTTTAAACACAAGCTTTGGGAAAAAACTGGAAATATCCTCTACGACTTCAGAGTTAAGCTTAGCCCTCTTACTGTACATCGTAAAAAGAATACCCAGTATTTCAAGCCTGGGATTAAGGGACTTTCTGACCGACGAGATGGTTCTCATGAGCATGTTCAGTCCTTCCATGGCAAAATACTCGCACTGCATGGGAATCACGATCTTCTCAGCCCAGCACATGGCATTCATGGTAATGAGTCCCAAAGCCGGAGGGCAGTCCACAAGAATGAAATCAAAGCTGGATGAAATCGGTTCAAGTGCTTTTGAAAGGAAAAACTCTCTGTCTTCTTCATCAACAAGCTCAACATTCAGTCCTGCAAGATCAAGAGAACCTGGGATTACATATAGATTCTGAAAAGCTGTAGCCTGAACCGCATCTTCAGCTGACACCTTCCCGACTACCATATCATAGCATGTCGGCTTTCTGCTGTCCCCTGATACAGAACCTGTAAGATTTCCCTGTGAGTCGAAATCAACAAGCAGTACTTTGTGTCCCATTGCTGCAAGGGAAGAACCTAAGTTTACACAAGTAGTGGTCTTACCCACACCACCTTTCTGGTTTAAAAAGATAATCTTATGTGCACTCATACATTTAATATATTCGTTATATCTGAATTTGTCGACATGGAAAAAACAGTTTGACCCATCTGCCAATAATGTAGTATTTTATGACTATATTCTTTCGGAGGAAGATCATGGCAGAAGAAATGACATTAGAACAGAGAGTCATTGATGCGATAAACCAGATCAGGCCATCCCTTCAGAACGATGGCGGCGACATTGAGTTTGTCAGCATGGAAGGAAAAAATATATCAGTAAAACTTCTTGGCGCATGCGCCGGATGTCCCATGTCTCAGGCAACACTTAAGAACGGTGTTGAAAAGTATCTGAGACATACTGTTGATTCGGAACTGGTTGTTGAGAATTCTCTGCAGTTCTAAGGAAACAGGAACTGTTTAACCTGCAGATTATTTCTGCAGGTTAATTTTTTATAAAAGCAACTCAATGTTTCACGTGAAACTAAATAATCATCAAAAATTAAAACCGGGTAATGCTTTTATATTCATCAGTGATGAGTAAGCTGTCCAAAGCACGGACAAGAAGTTCATTCATGTTTAATTCTGTTTTGGATGAACATAGTTTAAGCCAGTACGCAGGTGCAGGAATACATATGACTTTTTTTCCGTTTGTCTGTATGTACTGCACAAGAGACTGTAAACCTGGTTCAAAACTGAAGCAGAGCCAAGTATTACACTTGCAAAATACCCAAGTTCATAAGCAATCCAATAGTTTCTTCAAGGATATTATCAAATAGCAATATATATATCACACTTATAACAGAGTTATGTATGGCATCAGAAAG
>JBJEWN010000048.1:0-5359 GCA_051885075.1 Bullifex sp. | reverse complement strand
AATTTAACATGAAGGGGGTATTTGTTCAATTAAGGAAGAAGCCTGCCGGAAGATCCGGCAGGCTGTGATGTTATTTGAAAACCTTTGTGTTGTGGCTCATGTCTGCCTGTCCGCATATTTCCGTGATCGCGGCATTGAGGGCGGGCATGTTCGTTGCACTGAAGCCTGTTGCCTGAATCGCAACCTTGTTGTACTCCCTTGCATTCAGGTCCGCAGCCGCATGGCGCGGGAAGAGCGTCATGTGGAAGTTCAGTCCCTTCGTCATCAGGTATTCAGTCGTCATTGCATAGCCCGGGATCTTATCGGCAAGTGCCTTTTCCATCGGCTCTGAAGCACTTATGAAGGAAGACGGGCGTGCCAGATGGAGGTAGATCCAGAGGTGGAATGAAGGATTGAAGTAGCATAGACTGATCCTCTTGGATGCACATTCCTCTTCCGCCTGCTTCACTTCATCGATGTTAGTGTTAACGTCATCGAAGCCGAAGAGCGCGAATGCGCTGTCAAAGCGGTCGCGGAACTTGGCCTTTGCGGTAAAGCTGATGTGTTCCTTAAGGGTCTTTGCACCGCTGGAGATGACAGTGAGGTTTGAATACCTGCAGTCCTTTCTCATCTGTGAGAAGAAAACGGCTTCCGCCTCAGTGGCGGTGACAAGCAGCAGCGTCCCGAGTGATGGGGTGGATTTTCTCTTTCTCTGTGCCATTATCTGTCCTCCTTTTCACTGTCCTGGAAGTAGAACTCACTTGTGATCGGCAGGGCACCGAATGCACCCTGGAGATACTTCTCGCGTGTAAGTGTCTTACCCCTCTTTACCTTGAAATCGGCGAGGGAGAAGTAGGTCGTGCTTGATTCATGGTTCTTCTCCGCAAACCAGATCGCATCCTTTCTGAGAAGGCCTTCCTTCAGAAGCGAGGGATTGCAGTCGACGACGAGCATCTGGCTTTCCTTATTGCAGCTCTCAAAGATCTCGACCAGGTGGCATAGCACATCGGGGTGGAGGAGCATGCCGAAGTCATCGATGACGAGTGTCTTATGGGAGGTGAAGCACTCGAAGAATGCAACTGCCAGCAGCGTGAGACGCCTCAGTGAAAGGCTTTCAAGGGTGAAGAGGTTTGAGTAACCGTCAGCCTTCTTGTCATTGATGTATACGTGGGTGAATGTGACCTTTCCGTCATCACGCACGCCTACGCGGCGGATGTCTGTGATATCCATTGCCCAGAAGAAGTTCGTGAGCTGTTCCTTCCAGGAAGGATGCTCGGTGAGCATTTTCGCGATGTAGTTCTCGGTTGCGGCGGAAACACCCATCGGGAGGATGTGAAGGGAATCGGTGAACCAGGAGTAAAGCTGTGAGCATGTGTCACCGCCCTTCCTTGCGGCCCAGCCGAGGAATGATGCGGAATCGGGAATCCTGGCAGCCAGACGCTTCTTCTCACCGCGGTACATCTTGCCGTAGCGGTATGAGTAAGTGTTGTCACTCTCATCGTACTTTCTCTCGAACATAAGCTTTCTGGAGCCGTTGTAGCTGTGATAGAGTGTTTCCTCAAAAACCTTATCCTTGCTGGCTGCGAGAGTGTAGAGTGCGATGACGGTGGGCTCTTCCTCGGTTCCCTTACCCTTGTCGAGGAGAACCTCGATTGAGATGACGGCAGGAGTCGTCTTCTCAACGCCGTATGCGAAAACGGTTCCCGTGAGTGCGCCGGCCAGGGGATTCTCATTCTCCTCGGGAGCGGTCACGACACGGTTCAGTACCTCAAGGGCGCGGACGAAGGAACTCTTTCCCGCACCGTTGGGACCTATGATCGCACTGGTCTTGATGGCCTTCAGCTTTTCAGTGATCTCCACGACTTTGGCAGGGTTCTGACGGTTGTCCTTCAGAGCCTCAAAGCTGATAGTCTGAGGGGACTTCACGGACTTGAAGTTCGCAATAGTCATGTTCAGCAGCATATGATGCCTCCTTAACTGATATTCTGAGCAAATCTGCTCATCTTCTGATATACCCTTGGGTTTGACACGATTTTCTCCATGAGGAGAGCCGGGTAATCGAATTTTCCATGGTTGTCACTGGCGATGAAATCGACAGCATCCTTCCTGAGATAGGACTGAGCCTTAGTACTGTCCGCACTTTTTGCATTGATCTGGATGAGACATCCGAGTTCTTCCTTAAGGATCCTGAATGTATCACTCTCGGGAGAAAGCCAGTTGTACCTTTCGATGTGGGCAATGATGATCTTCTTCCCATCGTCCCTTAACTTTCTGAGTGAGTCAAGGTAACCTCTGGGAGCGAAATCAACGGCAGTCTCGCAGAGTACATACTCACCGAAATGCGGATATATCCTTTCAGGCTTCGCATCATCACGGATGTAAAGCTCGCATCCGAGAAATACCTTCAGCCCTTCCTTTTCAGCTTTTTCCCGTGCCCAGTCGAAAGTCTTCTCAATCCTGTCTATCTTCGTATCTACATACGGATCATTGATATGAGGTGAAAAACAGATTGCATCAATGCCTGCATCCGCATATGCCCTCATCATCTTTTTGAATGAGAACTTTCCAAGCTTTGAGTCGTCAACACCGGGAAGAAGGTGCGTATGAATATCTATTAGGCTCATACAATGAAGTTTATTAATCCCGGTTTTATCTTGCAAGAAAAAATTCACCTGTGGTTTTCCGGCCGTTTTATGGTCCTCTGATGAACTTTTGGGAATAAAAAACAAGGGTAAATAAATGGAATTTACCCTTGTTTCGTGTATTTGTTCTTTCTTTCAGGACATTTTATTATAAAAATTAGTTATTTTTACCTAAATTATTTTAGGCAAAACTCCGCATTGAGTCCGGGAAGAAGCTCCCCGCCGCCTCCCGTGATCAGAAGCATCGGGAAATCAGGCTCACTGCTGTGGTCGTTGAGCCACATTATGATCTCGTCCTTATGGGATGAGGAGGAGAGAGCGGGAGCAAACCCGTCAAGCACGATCGCATCGAACGCGGCGGATGAAACAAACCTCTTCAGCTGCTCGAATCCCCTCTTTGCATCCATGCCTGTGAAATCCTTCGTCAGGACTCCGGTAAGAACCGGGGCATTGTCACTGAACCTCAGGAGGGCCGCCTTCTTTCCTTCAAGGAAGGCTGCCGCATCCCCTTCGAAAAACAGAATCTTCTTCATATAAAGTTTCTCCCGTCAGTTTCCCATTATTACCTGATAGATGTCTTTCTGGGACGCATTCAGGTTCTGGGTCATTTCCCCGCTCATCTGCTTTAGGGCCTCATCATTCCTGCTCTTTATCGTTATCAGGTTTGAAAGGAGTTTTTCCACATCGCTGTTTGTATACTTTGAGCTCAGCTCCCTGAGAATCGCGATCGCTTCATCAAGGTCTCCGTATGCCGCGGTAAGCAGTGCACCGTTATAGCCGCTGGGAAGGTGACCGGATGCTCTGTATTCACGCAGGAACAGCTCGGCTGCACGTGCGGTGTAGCCGTCCTTTGCCGCATCGTATGCACTCTTCAGGGAATCGACCTTAGGCTTATTTGCCATGAGGCTTACGGTCTTTCTTGCAGTCGTCGGCACCAGCTGCTTGGTGATGTAGCTCTGGAAACCGTCAATCATGCGCTTGACCATTGAGAAGACATCAGGAGTCAGGAAACCGTATTTATCGACTTCCCAGTAATCGGAATCACTGGCTGAGAAGTTCTTGACTGCAATGACCTGGCTTGTCTTCGCATCGATGATCGTGTATGAATAACCGATGTCCACATTCTGATAGAGGTAGTACCTGGTCTTCGTCACGACGGTGGGATTACCGTACTGATCCTTGTGGTCATAGTCCTTTTCCTGAACCTTTTTGGACTGGATGAACTCATTGATGTTCAGATTCGTTATCTTCGGGATGATTACCGCGTCTATGCCGTTCTTTGCGAGAACATCAGTGGATGAGTAGCCGAGAGTGCCTGCATTCAGCATGACATCCGTTCTCTCAGGTCCGGTAACGGAGAAGAATCCGGAACGCTCAAGTGTATTGACCAGCTTCTGGGTCGCGTAATCAGCACTCTTCTGGCATATTGAAGTATCATAGGATGAAGTCACATAGGAATCCCAGAAGGCATCTGCGTCAAGCGCACGTACGAAGAACGGCGGATTGGACATGCCTTTATAGGGCACGGTGGATGCGACTGCTATGTTCCTGTAGGAACCCATGTTGATCTCAGCCGGCTGATTGTATGTGATCGAAACGCCGGTTTCGCAGCTTACCGCGAACACCATCAGTGCGGCAAGAAGCAGCACCATTAAAATTGATTTGGACTTTTTCAACTGTTAACTCCTGTTCTTATGTACTGGCAGGCGATGTGAAGCGCCTGAATCAGGTTATAAGGTTTCATCATGTTCTTCCCGGCACGCTCGAGCATTGCCCCGCGGTCCACTCCCACCGCGATGAACGGCCATCCCCAGGTCACCGTTACCGTGTGCTCGAAGTCAAAGGACATGGCGGCGACGTGTGCCTGATCATGGAAGAGTGCGATCACGGCCCTGTAGAGGCCCTTCTTGGCCCTGTGCATCAGATGGTCGGAGCTTACCGGACCGATTATGTCGATTCCGATTTCCTTGGCCGCATTGATGGCAGGAATCAGCACCTCACTCTCCTCGGCCTCATAACTGAGACTGTCGGCATGGTGCGGATTCACGGAAGCTATTGCAAGAGGTTTCGAATTATCGAAAACGGTACTTGTCTGGGTCAGGGAATCAACACGGATGATCGTATCAAGTATTTTTTCGTAAGTGATCTCATCAAGGGCCTTTCTGAGCGGGATGTGATGTGTGTGGGAAAAAATCTTCACACCGGCAGAGTCCAGCATAGTGATGCCGCGCCCCGATGAGCAGAACTCCGGGATCATGGTAATGTACCTGCACTCGTCAAAGCCAGCCATCGCGATCGATCTGGCATCAAGCGGCGGGGTAACAAGAGCGAATGCGAAGGAATCCTGTATGAGCTGGACAGCCTTTGCCGTCGAGGCATAGGTGGCCCGTCCCGTATTCGCGCTTATCTTTCCGTATTCAAATGCTTCCATGTCGATAAGGGGAAGATCATAGAATATGCAGTTCTCCCCTGCACTCTGGCTTTCGGCAAGTTCCTCATCGCTTTCAACATATGCCGTGAAAGAAAGCGGTACCCTTATATCCCTCGATACCTTTCTGAACAGTCTCAGGTCCCCTACGACGATGACTCCGCCGTATTCGGCAGGATTCTCGGTGGACAGAGCCTTGATTATCATCTCCGGGCTTACGCCGCCCGCTTCCCCCATCGGGAGCGCGATATATCTGATCATGAACCTATACTACTATTTTGCCCCCATCTTTTCAAACAGTAATGGATTT
>JBJEWN010000047.1:0-5377 GCA_051885075.1 Bullifex sp. | reverse complement strand
GGTCTAAAGATGCAAAATGAGACCTGCTGAAAGCGTGAAAAGCGCAGTGAACACATTGCTTGTGAAATTGACGGCATAGTTGTTGAAATATTTGATTCCCCGTACCCTTTTCCTCACTCTTCCATTCTCATCCTTTTCATGTTCGGTAAGACGCCCGGTTTCATCATCCTCAAAGTGGACCTGGACGGAGCCTCCGAGCACGCTGTCAAGCAGGGAGCCGGCAAAAGCAGCGGCTGTTACCAGGAGCGCTGCGGAAAGGCTTTGTCTGAAGACGGAATAGCAGAATATTCCGTAGAGGGCGGATGCAAGCAGGGAAGCACCGCAGCCAAGCAGTGAAATGCCGCCTGAAAGTCCTCTTTCGACAGGGCGCCAGGTGATGATCGAGACGGGAGGGTCCTTCGAAAGCACGCCTATATCCCCGCCCCAGGTATCGGCAGCCGCTTCCCCGAGGGATGCGGAGAAAACTATGAGAAAGAGAGTATTGCCGGTTATCCGGTAAAGGACTATTGAAACGAGTGCGGCAAGTCCGTTTGCAAGCACCTGAAAGGCATCGCGGCGGCCTCCCTTCCTCTGTATCTTATCAAGGCCCCTTATCTTCTTTGAGAATTTTCCGATGAAAGCGGCACTTACAAGGAAGAAGAGATACATCGTAAGCGCGGAGATGCCTCCGAGATACATTGAGAGCGCACCCATGATGATGGCTGCGATGAGACCGGAAACGGTAAGCTGTTTCAGCCTGAATGCGGCAATTCCGATTACTCCTATACAGGTGATTGTGATGACGATTCTCCAAAGGGGATCAAGGGCAAAAAAATATCTGTCTATATATCCTAACACAGCAGTTCTCCCAAAAGTGCGGTCATTATCGGGACGGTAAGGTTGTCAAGTCCGAGCGGCGTGACGCTCTCAAGCACTGCGGATGTGAGTGCTATGAGAAGTCCCGCGGGAAGAGGGTACCCCAGAAGAACGGATATGATAAGCACGGCTGCAACCATCACGGCGCTTCCCTCATAGCTTTTCGTTGCACCGAATACAGTGTATTTATGGCGTCCGATCCTCGATCCGATGAGGGCGGCAAGTCCGTCACCGTAGCCCATGGCAAGCACGCCGAGAATGACGGCACGCTCACTGACGATGCCGCGGTAGCAGCACAGGGTAAGGATTAAAAGCGTGATGGGAAAGTAAATCAGTCCGTTGTCCCGCTTCCTGTCACCCATTCCGAGATAACGCCCGAAACCTCCGTATACGAATACGGTGTTGATGATGATGAACATGATGGGGCCTATGACCGCATAGGAAAGCCTGTCAAAGCCGTAAATCAGGATGAACACCCAGTTGGAGACCGTGATGTGGATGAACTTCCTCACGGTCTCTCCCCTGAGGCGGAACAGACGGTAGAGCACGAATGCGATGCCGACAGTGACAAATACGAAGGCAACTGATATGAAAAGCGATAGTATGTTACTGTCAGTCACCATGAACGTCCGCCACCGCCTCCGAAGCCACCGCCGGAGAATCCTGAGGAGCCTGAGAAGGTCGAAGCGCCTCCGCTGCTCTTAGCTTCAAATCCGCTTGTTATCAGGCGGGATGTGTACCCCGAGTTGAATCTCCTGAACATTCCGGAATAGAACCAGTAGTCGATTACCGGATTACTGCCGATGTACCACGATGCAGGAGTGAAGAAGAGACCTTCGAACTTCTTAGCCCACTTATCCTCGAGCCCCAGGGCGATCGCATAGCTGAGGTTGTGATAGAAGTACTCAGGATCCTGGTCGATCAGCGCCTTAAGTTTATCAACCTCAACCTTTTCCAGGAAATCCCTGTAACCGAGGATTTCCTCAACCGTCTGCTGTCCGTAGTCACTTCTTCTCGTTATGAAAAGGGAAAGTGCGGACATGACAGGGATGCTGAAAGCGAGCAATGCGGATGATATCTTCACGAATACGGGCGTGCATCTGACGGTCGACGAGAACATGTAAAGCACTACCGATACGGCGAATGCCATCAATGCGAGAACGCCCCCTATGACCATTCTTGACAGGACGCGTGTCTGATGCTTCTTCAGAAGGGACCAGATCATGACACCTGAAACGGCAGTGAAGGCAATCGATACGATAACGCTGAGAATGGCAACTTCCATGTCTCCCAGGTTCATCAGGATCGATGACGCGATCGCATAAAGCAGCGTTATGATCAGTGCAAGATTGGATTTGCCTTCCGCAGTCCTGTCGCTGAGGGCCTGAGGTCCCTTCGTGAATCTCTTCACCAGGGCAGGCTTCACCGTATTGTTCAGCACGTCACCCAGTCTCATCGTTGCCATATCCTTCACTGAAAGGTCGTCACCCCTTAAAAAGAGCGATCTGAAGAGGATGTTCTCCTCCTCTGAGGGGCTGTCCGGCTCTTTTTTCTTATGGAGGATGAAATCCTTACCCTTTTCCTCAATGGTAAGGTATCCCTTATCGGCCCAGTAGAAGATCATGGCGGAAAAGTCCCGGTCATCGGCGGAAGAATCGTAAATATACCCTACGGCCAATGGGGAAAGATCAGGAGCTTCAAAACGCGGATAGATGACTATCGGTTTATCGATACCGTATTTTCTGTAAAGCAGGTACAGGACGCATAGGACAATCACCGTAAGAGGAAGGATGGTAAAAAGTCCCACTCCCGACCAGTCCTTCGGTACCCTTGCCCCGACGAAGTATCCCTCCTCCATCTCGACACGCAGTGTCACGGCTTCCTTTTCCGAAAGGCCCGTGACGCGTCCCGTAACGAGGTTGGTGCCGTTGAATGAGAACGGCAACCGCTGTGTGCTTCCGAAGCGTCCGCCCGTAAGCCAGATCCTCTCTCCGGAAACTGCCTTCGGGAATGCAACACTGAAATTCACCTCATTGATGTCACAGTTCCAGCCATCCCCGATCAGGTTGAAGTAGAATTCATCATAGTCGGGATAAACGTCCGCTCCGATATCATAGGAATACTTTATCGTGTAGTGCTGATGTCCCTTAACAAGCCTTTCGGCGTCCCCGATCTTCAGGGACAGGAAATCACCGTTTTCTTCCTTCTCAAACCTTTCGTTCACCGATATGCCGCTGACGATGGCTTCATAACCGGTATCATACCTGACGGGAATGTCACGGAAAAACCCATGGGACGGGGATGTGAAGTACATGTCGATTTCCTCCGTGATCTCATAGACACGGTTCTCAAGCACGTTCACACCTATGTCGTAACGTTCAATGTAAAAATTCTCCGCTGAAAGCGAAAACAGAGTCAGCAGGAGCAGAATTGTCAGAAAAAACTTCTTTTTCATAAGGATGATATCAGAACTTCACTTCCACTCTTGCCTTTGCAGCTTCCTCAACCTCCGCATACGGAAGCTTCTTGAAGCCGGTCATCGATGCGATCAGGTTGGACGGGAACATCTCCACCTTGCTGTTCATCTGCTTTGCAATGGCATTGTAGTACTTCCTGGCATTGAGAAGGCCCTTCTCGATCTCGGTCAGCTTCTGCTGGAGATCAACGAATCCGGCATTCGCCTTCAGGTCCGGATAACTCTCGGACAGTGCGAAGAGATTCTTAAGTGTTCCGGAAAGGGCATTGTTGGCTTTATCCTTTTCCTCCAGGGTGGTTGCTCCCATCGCACTGTTGCGTGCCCTGATGACAGCTTCAAGGGTACCGCTTTCGTGCTTTGCGTAGCCCTTGACGGTCTCAACCAGGTTCGGTATGAGGTCATAGCGTTCCTTGAGATGGACATCTATGCCCGCACCGGCTTCCTCTGCCTGGTTTTTAAGTTTCACGAATGAATTGTAAGTTGTTATGAAATATATCGCGACGATCGCGATCACCGCGATTACGATGATAAGTGCAGTCACTGTTTTTCTCCTTTCCGGCTTTCTCATGACCGGTGATATTTAAGGATAATATCAAATCCACCTGTTGTCCATCACGGAAAACGGCCTGGCATATTTCTTTAAAAGAATTGCAAACCGGAATCATCGGATGTATAATTTCTGCATAAAGAATGCATAAAAAAGGAGCATCACCGATGCGCGAACGCCACAACAGACTCAGCGTGGTCAAAGATATCATCAAGAATAACAGGATTGACAACCAGGATACACTTCTGGAACTGCTCAGGGAAGAGGGGTTCAACGTGACACAGGCTACCCTCTCCAGGGATCTCAAGATGCTGAAGGTCGGGAAGATCTCTGACGGCTGGTCGGGATATTACTATTCCCTGCCGGAAAACGACCTGGTATCCGAATCAGAGAAGAGTTACATTCAGGATGTAAGGAGGGGCATCATCTCCATAGAATTCTCAGGAAATGTGGGAGTGGTAAAGACCAGGCCGGGACATGCCAACAGCGTGGGCTTTGCCCTTGACGTTCTCAATCTGCCCGAGATTCTCGGCTCAATTGCCGGAGATGACACGATTTTCCTCATTCTGAGGGAAGGCATGACAAAGGAAGACCTTCTGGAAAGCTTCCAGACCAGGATTCCGGAAATAGATAATTAAAGGAGGGATTCACCTATGGAATATAAGAATCTTAATGAGCTCAGGGCATACAATGAGCTCGCAGATAGCGGAAAGTGCTCGGTCAAGGCACTTTTATCAAAGGAAAGAGTCGCTGCATGCAGCATCCCTGCAGGCGGAAGCCTCACCTACAACTATGCGGCGATGCCGGTGTCCGATGAGCAGGTTAAGCTTCTTCAGGCACTTGCCGATGAGGATGAGCTTGTCGCAAAGTATAAGGCCGTCCTCTCAGGTGAGATGATGAATCCCGGCGAAAAGCGCCTCGTGCTCCATCAGCTCACACGCGGAAACTGTCTCGGTGTATCCGTGAAGGCTGACGGTGAGGATAAGGGTGATTTCTACGCATCCCAGCTGGCAAGAATTAAGGAATTCAGCGAAAAGGTCCGCTCCGGTGAGATCAAGGGATCCACGGGCAAGCCTTTCGACACTGTATGCCAGATCGGTATCGGCGGCTCAGACCTCGGTCCGAGGGCACTTTACCTTGCACTTGCCGAGTACATCAACAACTCTCCCGTAAAGCATCTCAATGCAAAGTTCATCTCAAACGTCGATCCCGATGATGCCGCTGCGGTAATCGGCACGATTGATCCCGAGACAACCCTTTTCGTACTTGTTTCAAAGTCAGGAACAACGCTTGAGACACTTACCAATCAGATGCTTGTCACTTCATCCTTAAAGGGTGTCGATCCCGCAAAGCATCTTGTTGCGGTAACAAGCAAGACCAGCCCGCTCGCATCCAGCAAGGATGTGCTCGATGCATTCTTCATCGATGACTACATCGGCGGAAGATACAGCTCAACCAGTGCTGTCGGCGGCGTCATTCTCTCAGTCGCACTTGGCTAT
>JBJEWN010000046.1:0-5381 GCA_051885075.1 Bullifex sp. | reverse complement strand
CGATACGACGATTATGTCGGCCTTATCCTTCACAAGTGCGATTTCGGCTTTGACAGCATCTGAAGCTGCCTGGAAGATGTAATCTGAAATACCTTCCTTGCCGCCATCCCAGATCGGGACATCCGGTGTAACGACTCCGATCACCGCAACTTTAACGCCTGCCCTGTCAATGATAGTGTGACCTGCTCCGGTAACATATCTGCCCTTTGCATCCCTGACATTTGCGGCAAGTACCGGGAAATCGGCTCCGCTGAGGATATCCTTCATCACGGAAATGCCCCAGTTGAATTCATGGTTTCCGAGCGTCATTGCATCGTAACCCATGAAGTTCATCGCTTCAACGATCGGGTGCTCCTTCCTTTCATCCTTGTTTGCAAGGTCATCGGAAAGGATTGTGCCCTGAATGTCATCTCCTCCGTCGATCAGGATCAGGTCGGGATGCGCTTCCCGCTCTTTGCTGATGAAAGAATAGAGGCGGGCCATACCGTTGTTGGTGGTTTCCTTACCGTCCTCGTAGGAAAAGCCCCATGGATTGGCGTGAAGATCGCTTGTGGCTATGATCACGAGCTCATAGGGTTCTCCTGCAGGTCTGGATGAAGCATGCTTCCCCGTCACACAGCCTGTGAGGGAAATGAGCACCATCATGATGATGGCAAAATAGGTAAGTTTTTTCATCTTTAGTCTCCTATACGCGTACTTTAATACAGAATTGCTGTCATTGGAAATAGATGGTGAACCTGTGATATCGTAAGTCCATGGATATATTAAGGAGATACAGGGATTTTATCGTTTATACTGTATTCGGGGCCCTTGCGACGGCACTCAATGCAGGGCTCTATCAGCTGTTTTATGTTCATGCAGGGATGACAAATGTCGTATCAACCATTTCGGCATGGACAATTACCCTCATTTTCACCTTCGTTACAAACAAATTTTTTGTCTACAGATCGAAGGAATGCACTATGAAGGGTGTGCTTGCAGAAGCCTGGAAATTCTTCCTGTGCAGAAGCCTTTCAGGGGTGTTTGATACTGTTTTCATGTATGTTTCCGTGGATATCTGCCATTTTGTACCATTGTTGATGAAACTTATCGCATCTGTTTTCGTTGGCTTGATTAACTATTTCGGCGGTAAATTGCTGATTTTCAGGACACGTTAAAAACCGGGGGATAGAAAATTTATTATATAATAAGATTTTACTTTGAAGATTTGAATATCTGTGTTAATATTTATACATAGGGGTTTTTTATGGGTAGTGCTGATATTCTCCGAATGCAGGATGACTGGGGTATTTCCTACTGCTGGAACAGGACTGTTTTCATTCCGTTTGATAATAGCGGTTCTTATGTGATATTTCTTATCACTGCAAATGGGGATGACTTCATGCTTGACGGGGAAATGAAACATTTTCCTGCAGGTACGCTCGGGCTTTTAAGTCCCGGTACGGCATTTTCCCTTGCGAAAGAGCGTGTAACGAAATCTGAAATGGTACTTATCAGCGTCAGCAGCGGGAAGCTTGAGTCAGTTCTGTCCATGCTGGGTATATCACTGGAAGACCTGCTGAAAGAATCCGGTGTGATGACAAAGCTCTGTGATGAAGCCGTGGAGCAGTTCATTCCCCTGCTGACTGAAGTCAATTACCTGATGGAAAAAGCTTCGCCTGCCAATGTGATCTGCGGTGCAGTAACCGATGTGCTTGTTCACTCCCTTGTCACGCTGAGCCGTGCCCTTGATGAGGAAAGAAACGAAAATGAAGGTTGGTTTGAATCACTGATGAAGAAATTAAGCGCCCCTGAGTATATCAGCAGCAGGGCTGATGAAATCTATGAGCTTGCAGGCTTTTCCGCTCCTGTCGTCATAAATGCTTTCAGGAAGTATACGGGAGGTGGAGTTTCTGAATATCTCCAGAAACGCAGGATTGAGTGCTCCAAGCGTCTTCTGGAAACAACGTCACTGCAGCTTACCGATGTATATGAGTTCCTGGGGTATTCAAGTCTCAGTCATTTCATCAAGCTTTTCAGAAAGTATGAGGGCATAACGCCCGGAGAATACAGGAATCTGTACGGTATTGCAGCCGGAAAGAACTGAGAAAAGAGATATTGTGTGTAGGACCACATCTCTTATCACCCTGAGTTCCGGGCAGGAGTAAGGATCAGTATTCTGCCTTATTGAGCAGATAGTTTGATTATTATTAATTAATTTCAGATTGTTTCATTGTGAATTCGGAATGAAGATGTGAAATAAGTTAGGTATCCGAATTCAGGTGTTGCAAACCGGGAAGAGTGATCTGATAATTTAGCCATGGAAGAGAGACCGGTCAGAATACAGGATGTTGCATATGAACTCGGTGTCAGTACGGCAACGGTTTCAAACGTCATACATGGAAAGACGAAGAAGATAGGCAGACAGACAGTTGCCCTTGTCGAGCGGAAACTTGAGGAGATGGGCTATCTTCCGCGTCAGGCTCACATCCTGCTGGGTAAGAATCCTTCCATGCTTATCGGCCTGATAATAAACGATCATGAAAAGTACGGCGGACATCCGCTGGAGGACGGATATCTTTCAAAGATACTCAACTCGCTTGCAAGGGAAGCTGAAAGAAGGGGGTATCTGCTCATAGTGAAACTGGCATCCACCATTGATGATGTTCCGGTTCTTGCTTCAGTGTGGAATATGGAAGCAGTTATCGTTCAGGGGTTCTGTCAGGTCGATTACAGGAAGATGAAGATGAGGATGCACCGTCCTCTCATCATCTTTGACGGTTTCTTCCCATCTGATGATGAGTACAATAATCTTGAGATAGACCATTTCAGGGGAGGTGTCCTGGCAGGTGAGTATTTAAAAAACATGGGTCATGAGTATGCAGTATGCATAAGTGACAACGACATATGCATGGATCTGCTGAGATATCAGGGGCTCTGTACGGTTCTTCCTGAGTCCGCACTGATGATCGTGCCATCAGAGAGGAAGAAGAGAAGTGAATTCTACCGCGAGAATTTGACTGACATCCTGAACAATACGGCAGCTTTCTGTGTCTCCGACTATTACGCGCTCGATCTTATCAGAAATCTCCATGACATGGGTATAAGCGTGCCTGAGGACTTTTCCGTAATCGGGTTTGATGACATTGCCGGGCTGGAACTCACGATTCCGCCTCTTACCACGATAGGCCAGGATACCGATGAGAGGGCAGTGAAGGCCTTTGACATGGTGGAGGATCTGAAAAACGATGCAGGATACCTTGCAGACATCAGGCTTGAGCCTGTCTTGGTTGAAAGGGAGAGTGTCAGAAAATTAAACTGATTTTTTCCGAGGTTATGAATTTAACCTGTAGAATTATTTTTTCCATCCTGTTAGTCCATAAAGCATGAGAACGGTTTTGATAGAAAGAAAGGATTTCAGGAAGGAGCTTCTTTCCCTTGCAGTGCCTGTCACGCTTCAGGGAATCTTCAATGCATCCTTCAATGTGATAGACCAGCTGATGACCGGACAGCTTGGAAGCAGCAGCATTGCGGCCATCGGTCTTTCCGGTAAGTTCATCGGTATCTTCAATGTGCTTGTGAATACCTTTGCGGCAGTGGCGGGGATAATCATCGCACAGGCGATCGGCAGGAAGAACAGTGAGGATGAAAGCAAAGGCTACTATACAAGTTTCATATTCACATTTTTTCTGGCCCTTGTGTTCACATCACTCAGTCTCTTCATGCCTGGAAAAATCATGGGACTGTATTCCGCAGACAGTGAGATGATATCGATCGCGGAATCATACCTGAGGATTTATTCAGGTTCCTTCATTGCAGTTGCGGTGACAACCATGATGTCCACATATCTGCGCTGCATAGACCGTGCAAAGGAACCCCTGTATGCCGGAGTGACCAGCATGGCCGCAAATACGGTTCTGAACTATGTTCTCATCTTCGGCTTCGGGCCTATTCCTGCCCTCGGGGTTAAGGGTGCTGCTTTGGCGTCGGTCATTGCTCAGGTTATTTCAATGGTGATCCTCATTGCATGCTTCATGCGTTTCAGTCGCGGCATGAACATCAGGGTTAAGGTATACGGGACGGCCCGGGAGATAAGGAACTTCGGCATTATTCTGCTTCCTCTCTTCATCAGTGAATTCTTATGGGTAATGGGTGAAAATATTTATGCCTCGATTTACGGACATCTGGGAACAAAGGCATGTGCCGCGATGACCCTGCTGAATCCGATATGCTCTCTTGTTATCGGGGCACTCACAGGAGTGTCTGCTGCAAGCGGTATCATCGTCGGAAAGTATCTGGGTGCATCTGACAGGGAGCGTGCCTATGAAGCAGGCGGCAGACTGCTTGGTGCCGGATTTGCCGCATCATTGATCCTCTCTCTTGCAGTTGCCGCAGTATCACCATTTTATGTGAAGCTTTTCAATGTCGAAGAGGAAGTAATGATCACGGCAGTGAAGATCATATGTGTATTCGCTCTGTTTGCACCTGTTAAAGTACTGAACATGATTCTGGGAAGCGGAATTCTCAGAAGCGGCGGGAAAACCGCATATCTTATGTGCATCGACATATTCGGGACGTGGGGCGTGGGCGTGCCTCTGGGACTCCTTTCCGCGTTCACGTTCTCACTCCCGATATGGTGGGTATATTTCATACTGACGACTGAAGAGTGCGTAAGGCTTGTTATCGGCCTTGCCGTCTTCAGGACGAAAAGGTGGATGGGGACAGTCTAGTCCTCATCCTTTATAAGCTTGAAGATCGTAGTGTTCTCATACGTCAGCGCCTCGTTGGATGAAAACTCAATGATACCGTCAACAGGAGATTTAATCTCAGACAGTACTTCAGAAGTGTATGTATCGAGAATGCGGGCAAGGGTTTCTCCCTTCTGTATGTTATCTCCTCCTTTTCTGAGGGTTTCAAGGAAACCGGCATTTTCAGCCCTGAGGGTTATGAGTTCTGATGTCTCAACGACCCTTGAGATGTAGCCTTCCCTTCCTGTATACCTGATTATCCCTTCCTTTGAAAGGAAATTCAGAATGGCCTCGATTGCCTGTCTTGAACTGTCCTGGTCGATTTCGGCAGTGGAGGTCGTGTAGATTGAAAAGGCTTTCGTGTCCCAAATCTGCCAGTTGTAGTTCAGCGTGGCTGTATCGAACGGCCGGGGATTGTGGAGTATTACATATGGCAGTCCGAACTGTTTTGCAAGGATCAGATCCTCGTATCCGGTCTTCATCATTCTCACATGGGGAACGAAAGTTCCCGGCATGTAGAAAGAAGCGAACTGTATGCCGTATCTGCTGTTCCTGACCCTGTCAAAGAGTGCCGCGGCTATTCTCTGGGTGGTTTCGCCTTTATCATATCCGGGAAACATCCTGTTTATGTCGGTGTTGTCAATCGGCCAGAAA
>JBJEWN010000045.1:0-5386 GCA_051885075.1 Bullifex sp. | reverse complement strand
GACGAACTCCCAGCCGAGGTACTCTGCGATCAGCATTGCGGAAAGATATTCTCCCCTTGACGCCGCATAGTCGGTACCTGATCCTGCATCTATCTTGCGCCTGACATCATCAAGTGCCAGCGTGAGTTTCTTGGTATCAAGCTTCAGAGCCGCGGCAATATCCAGATAGCGCTTTCCGATCTCGGCAAAAACCCTTTTGCAGCTCAGGTTCTTCTGAACAAGTGAGTTGCATTCATAGAGCATGTCAGTTATTTTCCTGTCGTCCTTATTCCTCTTGCCCGGAGCGGAAACTATGGCAACCTTACGGTTCTCATCCGCATCAAGGATGGCCCTGACCTTCTTTATCTGATTCTCATCGGCAACCGATGAACCACCGAATTTACATACAACCATTATATTCAACCTCTGTAACTGTTTTTTTATAAAAAAAAATAGCTTTGTACAATAGCAATACCCCCTTGCAAATTATTTTGATTAATCCTTATATATAGGGCTATGCCCAAAACCAACATAATGCAGAGCGAGACCATTCCCCGCCTCCTTTTCAGAATGTCATTTCCCATGATGCTGAGCATGCTCATCCAGGCGCTTTACAACGTCGTGGACAGCATTTTCGTCGCGATGGTATCCGAAACGGCACTCACGGCAGTATCACTGGCATTTCCCCTGCAGAACCTGCTTATCGCCGCTGCGGTCGGTACCGGAGTCGGTATCAACAGCCTGTTATCCCGAAGACTCGGGGAAGGAAAGCATGAGGAAGCAAATACCGTTGCATCCTCCGCGCTCTTCATCGCGGTCGTACTTTCCGTTCTTTTCATCATCATCGGGCTCTTTTTTGCAAAGCCTTTCCTTTCGCTTTTCACCGAAGACGATGAGCTCCTGGCGCTTTCGGCATCATATTCCAGGATATGTCTCATCATTTCATTCGGATGCATTTTCTCAATAACAATTGAAAAGCTCATCCAGGCAACGGGCAACTCCGTCCAGCCCATGACCATGCAGCTTACAGGTGCGATAATGAACATAGTGCTCGATCCCGTATTCATCTTCGCACTTAAGCTCGGCGTCAACGGTGCCGCCATCGCAACGGTACTTGGGCAGATAGCGTCAATGTGCCTTGCATTCATATTCCTTAGGAAGAACAGCTACATTCAGGTGAAAATCAGGAAGATCCGCCCAAACGGCAGAATCATCAGGGAAATATACCAGGTGGGACTTCCCACCATAATCATGAACAGCATAGGAACTGTAATGGTGTCGGTCATCAATGCAATCCTGATAGGATTTTCCGCAACGGCAGTTTCCGTCTTCGGGGTATATTTCAAACTCCAGTCCTTTGTTTTCATGCCGGTCTTCGGTCTAAACAACGGCATAATACCCATACTGGGCTTCAACTACGGAGCAAAGAACAGGAAACGCATGACATCCACCATGAAACTCGGACTTGCGGTGGCGCTTGTCATAATGACTCTCGGCACACTGCTCTTCCATCTCTTCCCCAGGGAGCTTCTGTCAATGTTCAGTGCTTCTGAGGAGATGTACTCAATCGGGATACCGGCACTCAGGATAATAAGCTTATGCTTCATCCCCGCAGCCGTTTCCATAATACTCATATCATCGTTCCAGGCAACAGGCTTCGGCCTTGCCTCGATGATGGTATCGATCATCAGACAGCTGCTGGTGCTCTGTCCATGCGCATTCATTCTTTCCTCTTTCATCGGAATAAACGGCGTATGGGCAAGTTTTGCCATAGCTGAATGCTTCGGACTGACGTTCTCAGTCCTCTTCTTCATCCATGTTTACAGAACCAGAATAAGAAATCTGGAGGAAAGGTAGAAAAAAAATGAAAAAGATCATGATCATCACGGTGACAGTCCTGTCACTCCTGATGCTCTTCTCCTGTGCAAAGAAGGAAGAGAGCGCAAAGGTTTATGTCTTTGCCACAGACGCAACGTGGCCACCCCTTGAGTACATCGACGAAAAGGGTAATCTCACGGGCTTTGAAGTCGAGCTTGTCCCCATGATCGGAGAGAAGGTCGGAGTGAAGATGGAAGCGAAGAACATCCCCTGGGACACGATCTTCGCAGGCCTTGCAAACGGTCAGTATGACGGAGTTGCCTCAGGTGTTTCAGTAACCGAGGACAGGAAGAAGACGATGGATTTCTCAACCCCGATCCTTCAGGCAGGTCAGGTCATGATCGTGAAGAATGACAGTACGGTAAAGGGAGCTGAGGACATGAAAGGGCTCAGGGTCGGTGTCCAGATCGGTACCACCGGAGACCTTGTGCTTGATGAGTACGACGTCGTCAGGAAACAGTATGATGACATCGGTCTTGCCATCCAGGACATGCTGAACGGTAACCTCGATGCATGTGTATGCGACTCACTCATCGCATCGGACTTCGTGCTCGCCAACGAAAACTACAAAAACCGTCTGAAGGTGGCCGGTAAGCCCTTCACCGAGGAAGATATCGCAATTGCGGTGAAGAAGGGAAACAAAGAACTTCTCGACCTTGTTAACAAAGGTCTTGAGATGATGAAGGCCGACGGCTCCTACGATAAGCTGAAGGCAAAGTGGAACCTGCTCTAGGCATTATGGGGATCCGGGACGCCGGATCCCTGCTTTTATGCATCAAAATCTGAATAATTAAACTTTTTTGTATTTTTATGCATAAATTATTGACATAGTTTGCAAAAATATTCATTATACAGTCATCTTAATCACAGGACGGTACAAAATGAAAAAAACTATTGCTGTATTACTTATCTGTTTGTTTGCATTAACCGGTATTTTCGCTGCAGGTGCAAAGGATGCAAGTGAAAAATCATATACATTCGCAATGAACTGTGAGTGGCCTCCCCTTGAGTACGTTGACGAGAACGGCGAAATCACAGGTTTTGAAGTCGACCTCATCAAGGAAATGAGCAAGGTTTCAGGCGTCGAGATGAAGTACATCAACACTGCATGGGACACGATCTTCGCGGGCCTTGCGAACGGCCAGTACAATGCGGTTGCTTCAGGCGTTACGGTAACGGAGGAAAGAAAGAAGACAATTGACTTTTCCGACACGCTCTTCACGATCAAGCAGTCCATCATCACGATGAAGGGAAATGACAGCCTTAACAGTCTTGAGGCCCTCTCAGGCAAGAAGGTCGGTGTCCAGATGGGTACCACCGGTCACTTTGCGGTTGAGGCAAACAAGGATGTCACGATCAAGGCATATGACTCAATCGGCCTTGCAATCGAGGACATGATCAACGGCAACCTTGATGCATGTGTCTGTGACTCACTCATCGCTTCAGACTTCGTACTCGCAAATGCAAACTATGCCAATAAGCTTGCTGTCACGGGTGAGGCCAGCAGCGAGATCGAGGAAATCGCAATCGCAGTAAAGAAGGGCGATAAGGAACTTCTCGACCTGATCAATTCCTCACTTGCAAAGCTGAAGGAAAACGGCACGATGGATGCCCTCTACAAGAAATATAACATTCTCTAGGAGAAGAAATGGACAACAAGAGTATTGAAACTCTCGTTAAGACGGAAACCATCAGGAAAAAGGTGGTTTCCGTCGATCCCACAAGGAACGAGAAAGTTCAGACCATCACAATGACGGATGGTCCCCTTATTCCAAAGAAAGGTGAGAAACACCTGATGACCAGCTGGCGCATTACTTTCTTCCTTGCGCTGGCTGTCCTTCTGTTTTTAGTCATCTTCAGACCTGATCCGTACCGCGAGATCTTCATCGTCTGTATCAAGGGTGCACCTGTCACATTTGAAGTCACGATCTTCGCAATCATCGGAGCCGTGATCATAGGCGTGTTCACGGGACTGGGATCTGTTTCCAGGCACCATGTCATCAACATGATAAGCGGTGTCTACGTTGAGTTCATCAGGGGAATTCCCCTTCTGGTCCAGCTCATCTTCATCTACTACGCACTCGGACGCTTCTTCCACATCGAAGGCATGATAGCCGCCATCATAGCGCTTTCCATCTGCTTCGGCGCATACATGGGTGAAATCGTGAGAGCCGGCATTCAGGCAATTCCAAAGGGACAGATGGAAGCTGCCACCGCTCTCGGACTCACACGGACACAGGCCTTCATACATGTAATCCTTCCGCAGACAGCTAAGGTTATCCTTCCCGCCATCGGTAACGAGTTCATCTCCATGCTCAAGGATTCATCTCTTGTTTCCCAGCTGGCCCTTGCCGATATCCTGAGGAAAGGAAGGGAGTACATCTCCAGAACATTCCTTTCCCTGGAAACGATGCTTGTCGTTGCGCTGATCTACCTGATCTTCACACTCATCCTTTCCCGCTTAGTCGGATTACTTGAAGAGAGGCTGCACAAAAATGGCTAAGATTGAAATACAGAACCTTTGCAAGGACTTCGTATCAAACGGAATCAGGACGGTCCATGCGGTAAAGAACGCATCCCTTACCGTTAACGACGGTGAGGTTGTTGTGATCATCGGACCTTCAGGCTCAGGTAAGTCCACCCTCCTCAGGAGCGTGAACATGCTTGAAACTCCGACAAGCGGTAAGATATTCATCGATGACATTGAGGTAACCGACCCCAAAGCCGATCTGAGGAAGGTCAGGGAGGAAGTCGGTATGGTATTCCAGTCCTTCAACCTCTTTCCCCATCTCACCGTTCTCGACAACATAACGCTTGCACCGAGAAAGGTCCTGAAGATGGAAAGGAAGGAAGCTGAGGAACTTGCGATGAAGCTTCTTGAAAAGGTCGGTCTTAAGGACAAGGCCAAGAGCCATCCCAACCAGCTTTCAGGCGGTCAGCAGCAGAGAGTCGCGATCGCGCGCTCCCTTGCCATGAGTCCCAAGGCAATGCTCTTTGATGAACCGACCTCAGCACTTGATCCCGAGATGATCAAGGAAGTTCTCGATGTAATGCTTGCGCTTGCCAAGGACGGAACGACGATGCTGCTCGTAACCCACGAGATGGGCTTTGCCAGGGCGGCAGCGGATAAGGTCATCTTCATGGACAGCGGAGAGATCATTGAGGAAGGATCTCCCGAAGAGATGTTCACCCACCCGAAGAGCGAGAGAACGAAAAGCTTCCTCGATCATATCCTTTAACGGAAGACCTGCCCCTGAGATAAGGGGCAGTTTTCTTACTTAATGTGATTCTTTCTCCACTCGGATGGAGTCATCCCCTTCACTTTTCGGAAAGTTCTCGTGTAATATGCCTGATCCTCAAAGCCTGAAGCAACGGCGGCTGCCGCAATCGTGATATCAGGTTCCTTAAGAAGGTCGAGACTCTTTGAGATACGTACTTCATAGTGAAACTTTTTTAGTCTGCACAAAACCCCTTGGCTCGGATGCGGGGAGGAGCCGATAATATAATAATGAAAAAATATTATTATGCA
>JBJEWN010000044.1:0-5410 GCA_051885075.1 Bullifex sp. | reverse complement strand
AAACGCGGCATAGTGAATCGCCGTGTTGAATACTCCTTCATCAACTATGATCCGGAACAGGTAAGGAAGGACTTCAGGAAACTGTCTGATGAGCGCAGTAAAGTCATGAGCATTATCTCTGAAATTCAGGAATCTGAAGAATTCCGGAATGATTACTTTGAAATCGAACTCGACGAAGATGAATCAGTTTCCGACTGGTTTTCCGACGCCAGGGACCAAATCCTGGATTATGAAGGAAAAGTATCAGATGAGCTGATGCGCAGCTATGGTGATGATGAGAAGGAAAAAGAAATGGAAGCATTCCTGAAAATTCTCAGGGATTAGCAGCTCCCTCTGATGAAAAATCTTTCTCATTCCATCACATTGTTTTTGTCTGTTAAAATGTAAAATGCTATCCTTACTGAAGGAGGGATGAATGAGAGTATACTTTTTCCCTGAGTATTCAGGCACCATATACAGGAATCCGGATACCATTTCATTTAACGAGACCGTACTGGGGCTGGAAGGCCTTCTCGGGTTAATTGATCTTCATGGCGGAAAGGTAAGGAAAGTCAGAAGCCCTATGGAGAGACTCTTCTCATACAAAAAGGCAGTTGAGGAATATCTTGGGGAAAATCCTGATTCACCATTCAGCTCATCCTTTGAAGTTGATCCCTATGGAACAGCTGAAAGGCTTTTATCCTGGCGTGACACTCTGATCTCATACGGCTGGAAAGGCAGTGAGGAAAAACAGCCGTCGCGTCTTTTTGAAAACCTCAGCGGTATTGAGAAACATGCCGTTCCCTATTCCCTGTGGGAGAGAATCCGGGAAACAACGGACGATATCTCAAAAGGTGCGCTGCTTCCTGAAAACCTTGAGATCATAATACCGTTTCCGTACTCTTACTTCCGCCCTGTGACAGGGAATCTGCTTTCAGCACTGGAAGAAAGGGGTGTCAAGATTACTGTCCGTGACAGTGTGCAGAGGGAAGAAAACTCAGACCTTTCCCGTGTTTCCGCCTTCCTCTCCGGAAAGAGTGATGGTCTTGAAATCAGAGGGGACGGTTCCTTTGAAATCCTTTCCTTCCCATCAGCGGAGGATGCATACAGATACATTGCATCCGAAGTCAGGGATGAGGGCGTATGCATAGAGTCACGTCCTGATATCCTGGATAACTGGTTCAGGGTAATGGGCAGGGCTGCTTCTGGTTCCACTGTGTCGGGTCTCTCGGAAGTCTCCGGCCTTCCCGTACTTGGATTGAGACTGCTTGGCAATCCGATGAACCCTGAGTATCTGCTTTCATGGCTGACATCTCCGTCCGGTCCCATACCGATGAGTTTCGGTTCAAAACTGGCTGACACCGTATCTTCATGCGGAGGGTACTTCAACAAAGAGTGCCGTAAGGTAATTGAGGAATACCTCTCCTCTGATGATCCGGACTCTGATGAAGAAGAAAGAAAGCGGAGCAGAGCATACAGGGAGCATATAGTGGATGCTTTCCTTCCCAAAGAAGAATACTACAGTTATGGAGACAGAATCAGGACCTGTGATGCCGTTGCTTTCGTCTCCTCCCTTCTTGATTATTCCCAGTCCCATATGGATAAGCAGGGCTTTGCAACCATTGCGGCAGAACTGAAGGCGGTTCTTTCCCTGCTTCAGGAAGAAGAAAGGGAGCTCATTCCTTTTACTGACATAGAAGCTTTGATCTCAGTCCTTTCCGAACCTGTCAGTCTGAAGCAGTACGGAAGGGAGCGGGGTGCAGTTAACGTCGTGTCATCACCATCTTCCCTCGTCTCCTTCCCATCTTCAATTCTATGGAACGGGCTCAATGATATTTCCGCATCTTCCTTCTCATCTTCATTCCTCCGCCCTGTGGAAAAATCCTTCATGTCATCCTTCAGGGATTACTGGAGTGAGGAAAAGGAGCAGGAATACCGGATCCTTTCCGCACTCATTCCTTTCAGATATGCAAAGGAATGCATGAAGATTGTATGCATATCATCCACACCTTCCATATCCGATTCCCTTGAGAATCCTTTCCTGATCAGGATCTTTGAGAAGGTTGGAGAAAATAGTTTCATGAAGGCTGTAAGGAATCCTTTCATTTCCTCTGAAAAGACCAGAGCGGCAGAGCTGTTTTCCAACAGTCTGGAAGGGAACGCCTATGTCACTTTCTCACAGAAGGATAACATCCCCTGGCCTGACCATGAGAGTGCTACTTCCATCGATAAGCTCATCCGCCATCCGCTGGACTACTTCATGTCATCAGTTCTGGGACTGAATCCGGTGGGAGTTGCAAAAATGAATAACCCGACTTCCATTCAGGGTGTTGTGGCTCACAGGGTCATAGAAAGAATATTCGGAAAGAATGATGATGGAGAGAGCGGAACACCTGATTACATAGAAAAAGTAATCAATGAGAAGCTGGACCTGATAATCGCAGAGTCCATTCGGGAAAAGGGTTCCATACTGCTAATGGACCGTTATTCAACCCAGACCAATACCTTCATCCTTGACCTGAAGTCGTGCATGCATAAGCTTCACAGCATCATCAGGAAGAACAACCTGAAGGTTGTTGCCACGGAACATGGTTTCAGGAATGTTGATGCGGACTTTTCTGACGGAACAACAATCAAAGGTTCCATAGACATGGTCCTTGAAAATGAAAAAGGAGAACTTTATATCTTCGATTTCAAGACAAGCCAGTCCTTCTCTTATTACAGGGAAACCATCGAGCAGAATCTCTCAATTCAGCTGGAGCTGTACAGAGAAGCACTGAGAAAGACTACGGGCAAGAAAGTCGTTCTGGTTGCCTATATCCTTCTCCCGTCCCTTTCAGTATTCACATCCGGAAAACTTATCGGGTGCAGATCAGGGATAGAGTTGGTCCCTGACAGAGCATGTTCTTCCCTTATGGATGAAATCAGGAACTCATGCTCTTTCAGAAAGGATGAGATCAGATCAGGAAAAATTGAGGTCGGAGACGGGCACACCGTATCGGAGCTTGCATATGGATCAGCGGAAGAGGATCTGGTGCCCCCTGCTACCGGAGATGACGGAACAATAAAGGGCAACAGGTTTTCTGACTATGGCTGTTTCAAAAGGTAAGGTGGGAAAATGAGGAATGTAACATATATCAGTGCCGGTGCAGGAAGCGGCAAGACATACTGTCTGACGGATAAACTTGCATCCATTCTTGCGGATGGAAAAGTAAAAGGTGAGAACATCATGATGACCACCTTCACGGAGCTTGCCGCAGGAGAGCTTAAAAGAAAGGCCAAGGCAAAACTCTATTCAAAAGGAATGGTAATGGAAGCGGAAGAAGTTGATATGGCCACAATAGGCACAATCCACTCCGTCGCCACTGCCTTTCTTGAGAAATACTGGTACCTTCTTGGCCACAGCCCCAACATGAACGTCCTCAATGATGAGGACAGGAAGTTCTTTTTCTCCCAGTCCCTCAGCGGCATTCTCACTGAGGAAGAATCATCATTCCTCCGTGATTTTGCCGACACATTCCGGATGAAGGAAAAAGGAAGTGCGAAAATCAACAGGGATTTCTGGAAGAAACCCCTTGAGGAAATAGTCGATAAAGCCAAGCTGTATTCGATTGATGACCTGAATGACAGCCTCAATGCCACACTGGCTTTTACTGCCGGTCTGAGGAAGAAGAGCTCGATTGTTCATACCGAAGTGAAATGTGCCAGGGAAGATCTGGAATCCTTTGAGGAACATTTCAAAACAAAGGACAAGGGGAAAGATACAGACAGAGGAAGAAGACAGGTTATAAAAGATGCCTACCAGCGTCTTGCTGAAGCAAATGACGAATTATCCTTAAAAGATCTCTTATGGTTCAGATACGATTTCAGAAAGGAGTTCGACACAAAGGGCTTCAGTAATTTTCTTGGCAAAACCACTTTCTTTAATTCCCTTGATGATCTTTACGTGAGTGATCTTTTATGGGATTACGTTGATGAGTACATAAGGCTGATGTTCTCCATTGCGGAAAAATGGAGGGATGAATACTCTGCATACAAGAAGCGCATGAAAGTCATCGACTTCGATGATATGGAACGCTATTTCCTTGAACTCCTTGATAAGCCTGAGGTAAGGGAAGATATCAGGGCATCCTACAAAATAGTCTTTGTTGATGAGTATCAGGACTGTTCTCCTTTACAGGTGAAGATGTTCGACACGATCTCGGATCTTGTGGAGAGAAGCTATTGGGTAGGAGACCTGAAGCAGGCTATATACGGTTTCAGGGGCACCGACACAAATCTGGTTCAGAATGTAGTGTCTAAACTCCTTGATGCGGAAGGCTCCGGAAAGGAAATACTGACGAAAAGCTGGCGAAGCTGCAGAAGCATCGTGGACTTCACGAACAATGCATTCTCCCGTGCTTTTTCATCCACTTTAAGTAAAGAAGAAGTCGTTCTGGAGAGTGTAAGGCCGGAAGAGGGAAGTATCTCAGTACTGAAGGCAGGAGAGAAGTCCGATTGCAATGATGCAGTTGCAAAGTATGTCCTCTCACTTATCGGCAACGGTGAGAAACCATCTGATATAGCAGTGCTTTTCAGAACAATAAAAGAGTGCAGTGCTTTTGCTGATGCATTGAGAAACCTCGGAGTAAAGATAAACATGGAAGACATACTGGATTCATCAGATCCAGTTGCGGAACTGGTTATTTCCATCCTCTCCCTTGTGATAAATCCAAATGACAGACTGTCAAAGGCAAAGATTGCACGCCTTTCCATGAAAGGAGCTACCACCGGAGCCGTGATAGACAGCCTGCTTTCAGATGCCGATAACACATATCTGGATAATATCCCTCTGGTAAGGAAAACTCTTGAATCTGCACCTAATGTCAGGGAATATCCTGTTTCAAAGGCTGTTGAGGCCCTGGTCATCGAGCTCAATCTTTATGACAGGGTTAAGGAAATGAAGGAAGCAACACTTGGAAAGGAGAAACTGAATTCCATCATCTCATCTGCCTTTGATTACGAAAACCATGCTCTTTCAATGGCACTCCCTGCAACCCTTAACGGTTTCATCATGCATATTACCGGAGGTGAAGGAATAACCATTCCCGGCGATGCAGACGGGGTAAACATCCTTACCATGCATAAGTCAAAAGGACTTGAATGGAAGACTGTGATCATAGGAAGCCTTTCCTATAACAAGATTACACCTTTCTGGCAAATGTATGATTATTTCGATGTGAATGTCATTTCCGATCCCAATGACGATGACAGGAAGACCATAAGGGTACTTCCCTGGATATTCGGTGGAACAACGAGCAAATTTGATGAAGCATTGATGGAAAAACTGCCCTCTGAGGAAATACAGGATCTTAAAACCAAGACCTGTGAGGAGATAAAGAGACTTCTCTATGTGGCTGTTACAAGAGCAAAAGATAATCTGTGTCTGGTT
>JBJEWN010000043.1:0-5422 GCA_051885075.1 Bullifex sp. | reverse complement strand
TATTTGTATCCCTTAGCTTCCGCGACTGCACGTTTCGTCGCTCCAGCTAATAAACCGGGTAATTACTATTTTACGGAATAATCACTGACTTCTATATCGACTGCAGTGCATATGTTATGCATATCAGGATCAATACAACAGAAAGCAGTATCAGCGCGGCTGATCCCAGCTCCTCAGTCCTCATCCTGATTACCGTGTAAATGAGGGACAGGACGGGAAGTATCCAGACTCCGATGACTGATGGAAGTGATGTGTTCCTGAAAAGGGACATGTTCTCAGGGAGCACGAAAAGGAACAGTCCCGAGGCTATGAACATCAGGGCAAGCAGTGCCCATGCGGTTACTCTTTTCTTTTCCCTATCACTCATGAACCAAAGATAACTGTCTATGTCAGGAAAGAAAACACTTCATTCCAGAAAACCATGTTCACGTCATCACAGCTGAACATGATCTCATGCTTGCTGCCCTTTATTTCCTTTATGATGATTCGTTCGTTCAGTGATGCGAATTTAACCTGAGAAGGTTTATCCACCGAGTGATCGCTCTCTGCCTGCAGCAGCAGTACGGGACAGTCAATCCTTTCCGTTTCGCTTTTCCTCATCATAAGCGATGTGGCTTTCAGGGAGGATTTCAGCCAGTTCCACGTTGCTCCGTTTGACCGGTAGCATTCGTTTTCCCTCTTTATCTTTTCAAAGAAATTCCAGCGCTCACGGCTTTTATCGGGGGAGTGTTCAAAATCCCCGTCATCGGCAAATGCATGGTGACCGATTACGTATGAACTTCCCTTTCCGATGGCACACATCAGGGATGAGAGTATCTTTGCCAGAGGCACGGGAACGCCTCCCATGTTCATCCCGGTCATCGGTGCTGAAAGCACTGCCTTATCGAAAAGGCCGGGATGCTCTTCAAGAAAACGGATCGCGATTCCACCGCCCATGGAGTGGCCGAAGAGGTAAAGCGGCTTCGTTCTGATTTTCTTCACCAGCTCAAGCACATCGTCCACATAGGTGTCAAAGTCCTTAACGCTTACTTTTGAAGGATCATCCTTAACTTCCCCGTCCCTGTCAGAGCGTCCATGTCCGTAATGCTCGATGATATATACTTCATAGCCATGTGAAAGAAAGGTATATACTGCCTCACTGTACTTAAGGATTCCTTCGGTAAATCCATGAAGGACAACCACTGCTGCTTTGCTGTCTTTTAAAGGGAAATGCTCTGAGACCGTTTTATGCCCATCCACGGGGGATGTTATGTCCACCCTCTCTGAAACGGAGGCAAGATAAGGAATGATCTTTTCCTCCATTGTGACGGAATAGTTCTGCCCGCTGATGAATTCTTCCATTTTCACTCCTCCTGAAAAGATAACCTCATGATGAACTGACATCAAGTTTTTTCCGTATTGTGAGGTTCTTTTTTCTTCACGGTAAAAAATACCCCCCAAAAATTCAGTAATATCACTATATTGCAGAAATAATTCAGAGGTATCACTGCATTGATTTGCAGTTTGGGGGTAATTGACTTATTTTTAAGCCAAGATGGCAGACAGAATCGATGAAGAGATGAGCCAGGTCGCAAAAAGGCTCAAGGAAGAACGCAGGAAAGCAGGTCTTACCCAGCTTGAGCTTTCAATGCGGGCCGGTGTTTCACAGAACATGATAGCATACATTGAGCGCGGCGACAGGAATCCTGCGCTGCGCACCGTCATGAAAATATGCAATGCCCTTGACATCAGGCTCTCAGACCTTCTGGAAGATATTGAGCGCCCCCGCGATCCGAAGGACAGGGAAGGAATCAAGGACGAGATCAGGGATCTTCTCGGCAGGCTTTAAAGCCAGCGGGTCAGGACCCTTACAAGTGTCGCGAAGTCAAAAGGCTTTGCGATATGCTCATTCATGCCTACGGTTTTGGCCGCATGAATGTCCTCGGCAAAGGCATTGGCAGTTATCGCGACTATGGGTATGCTCCTTGTGTAGGACCGGGGCATCGTCCTGATGGCACGTGTTGCATCATAACCGTTCATCCGCGGCATCTGAATATCCATGAATATGATGTCATAATATCCGTCGACGCATTCCGTAACGGCATCCACAGCCTCAATGCCGTCCGAAGCCCTTTCAACCTCAAGCCCCGTGAGCTCCAGCAGCTCCTTCGCTATTTCGAAGTTCAGATCGTTATCCTCCGCAAGAAGTGCCCTCTTTCCTCTGAGGTTCAGTTCCTTAAGTGCATTCATGCCATCATCACTGCTGCTTTCATCCGCATCCCCGAGTATATGGGAGAAAGTCCTGACAAGACGGGAGCGGAAGAGCGGCTTGCTGATGAATGCGTCCGCGCCGGCTTCCCTTGCTTCCTGTTCGATCTCGGACCAGTCGTAGGCGGAAAGGATTATGATCGGGACATCAGCACCGACAAGGCGCCTTATTGCCCTGGTGGTCTCGATCCCGTTCATGCCGGGCATCTTCCAGTCAATGATGCATGCAAAGTAATCATCATGGGCCTCGTGCCGCGTCCTCACCATTTCCACGGCCTTTTCACCTGAAGAAGCACCATCAGCCTTCATCCCGATGTCCCGGAGTGTGGAAATGCACGCATCGAGACTTATCCCATCATCGTCCACCGCCAGCACGCTGAGATCGGCAAACCTCGAGGAATCAGCTCCGGAGACATCCTGAAGTCTGAGGTAAACCGTCACGATGAACCTTGAACCCTTACCGGGCTCGCTTTCCACCCTGATGTCCCCGCCCATCATGCGGATTATGTTGCGGCTTATCGTCATGCCGAGTCCGGTGCCCTGAATACGGGATACCCTTCCGTCCTCAGCCCTGGCAAAGGGATCAAAGACATGGGAAATGAATTCAGGGGCCATTCCGATGCCGTTGTCCTCAAAGACGAACTCATAGCACCCGGCATTGGCCTGTCCTGATGGACGCTCCGTGATCGTAATGGTTATCTTCCCTCCGTCAGGAGTGAACTTGACTGCATTGCTCATGAGGTTTGAAAACACTTTCTGAAGACGGAAGCTGTCACCGATGACATCCTCATGGATGACATCGCTGATGTTTATCTTAAGTTCATGGCGATGCTGTGTTATCAGGGAGGAATTCATCGCGATAAGGTTGTCGATGAGGTCTGAAATGTTGAATTCCTCCTCCGCGAGATCGACTTTTCCGGACTCGATCCGGCTCATGTCGAGAACCTCGTTTATGAGACTTAAGAGATGGCGGCTTGCCTGTGTTATCTTCTGAAGTGAGTCGTACACCCTGTCCTTATCATCTATATGCGCGGCCGCGATCGCGGTCATGCCGATTATTCCGTTCATCGGTGTCCTGATGTCATGGCTCATGTTTGAAAGGAAATCAGTCTTTGCTTTGTTTGCGGCCTCCGCGACATCATATGCCGCCCTGAGGGCTGCTTCCTGTTCCCTTTCCTTTTTCACGATGTCGTCAACGTTTCTCGTTCCGACGACAACCACATGTTCACCGCTCATCCTGGTAACGAAGGAAACACGTGCCTGAATGAACACGCTTCCATCCTGAGTCACCATCTCGTACGTGAAGGAATAATCCTCATCATGGGTCAGCAGGTAGCCGGGAGAAAGCTTATGGATGAGTTCCTCCGCGCTTTCGGGGGTAACGTTCTTCACATATTCCTGAATTCCCGGACTCCAGCGGTAACCCATAGAGGAAAACAGCGATGCGATCGAGCGTCCGTGTTCTTCCTCTGCGCGGTAGACCTTCACGGTATCACGGACAGGATCGACAAGGAGAACCGAGTAGTACTCACTGGCAAGGCCCTGCGAGATCTCCCTTTGGGTTTCCATCTCCTCTGACACGGCAAGCTGACGCCGGGTTTCGGCATCAACATCACGGATTCCCATTATGAACGTCACATGGCCAGCCTCATCCACTGACCTGGCAACGTTCATCTCATAGTACTCAACCTGTCCTTTGCAGAGCCTTCTGTAGCCCTGCTTGAAAAGACCGACCTCCGGAACCTCCTTCCTCAGCGTTTCAAGTGTACTCGTAAGCCTGAGCCTTTCCCTGTCCTCAGGAATGACCATTGTATCTATGTAACCCGTTATTATCTTCTCGTAGTCATGGGAACTTATCATGGAATCAAGAAGACTGCGGCTTAATCCTACCCCGTCGGTGCGGTGAAGGGAAAGTTCACCCGTTTTGGCATCGATCCTGAAAAGGCTGTGGTATTCGTTGCTGAGAACCATTGATATGGCCATTTCGCTTTTAAGCTCCCTGTTGATACGCTCCAGTTTTTCCTGCTGCGCGATCTCTGCGCGCCTCTCCCTGTCAATGTCTTTGAAAGCGGCTATGAAATCACTGCTGCCGTCAGAAGTCCTGACTATCTGGCACTGGTAATATCTCACTTCCCCGTATCTCAGTACCCGGTAGTTGAATGAGTACTGCACTGCGTCCCGCAGGATTTCCATCACGGAAGAGGGATTCATCACGCCATCAAAAAGATACCTGTCATCAGGGTATACGTCCCCGTTCACATAGGCACGTATATTGGCAGCGTAGTCTCCGACGGCAAACGTCTGCCCATAGCGGTCCATCATTACCCTGTCCATCCGGTATGACACGGCTTCACCTGTTGCGCCGTCGATGACATACACATTCTGATATGACCTGGCAAGTGCCGCGATGAGGGCATCCTGCTTCAGCACCATCGCCTTTTCATTGGTTATGTCCCTGAATCCCATAAGGATCCTGACATTATCACCTTCAGCAGTGCGCTCAACGGGAAGCAGGGTACAGCGGGACCATCCGCCCTTCCTGTCGGCAAACTCACATACGACAGAGCGCTCCCCTGCAAGCCTGATGTTCATTGTCCCGGGATCGGTGAAGAATGTGAGCTCTCCGACGGCATCATCCGATGCAAGCTCATGCACGATTGCATCGACCACGGAGTGCACATTGCGGGTATTCATGTAAAGGTGATGGGTCGTGTCAACTGATATCACTTCCTGACACTTCATGGTGTTAAGATCGATATAGTAAAGGCGGTAGAAGATGTTGCTGAGGGACCCTATTATGTCAGTGTTGTGCTTTTCCGTTTCCAGCAGCCGCTGCAGCTCCCTGTTCTTCTCTTCAAGCTGAGCCTGGTAGTCAAGTTCCTTCCTTTTGTCCTGCTGTATCGATTTGGTCGCAAAGATGACTGAAACAAGGCGTCCCTCATCATCACGGATGTTTTCAATGAAGCAGCACTGCGTCCAGCCCGAACCGGTGTTCTCAGCAGAAAGACTGACCGTACTTATGTAGTCCCTGGTTATTATCTTCCTTCCCCGAAGACGTTCATCGAGTGTTGAAAGATCAACGAATGATAAAAGCTCTTCAGTGAAATCTTCCCTCATCATATGATGGCAGAAGTAATTCAGTCTTTCCTGGGCAATGCCTTCAGTCCCGATATGT
>JBJEWN010000042.1:0-5423 GCA_051885075.1 Bullifex sp. | reverse complement strand
GGGTCATTCTGAATCATATGGCTGTCATTAAGATGGTTTCAGGTGGACCATTATGGCTGAAAGAGCCCGGAATTACCCGGGCTCCGGTGGTGTTTACTGGTGTTTTCAGATCTTGTGAACCTCAAAATATGCCTGGCTGTACTTACAGACGGGACATACTTCAGGAGCCTTTGTACCGACAACGATGTGTCCGCAGACCCTGCACTCCCAGACAGTGACGGTGCTCTTCTCAAAGACCTGCTTCATCTTCACGTCCTCAAGCAACTTTCTGTAGCGCTCCTCATGGCGCTTCTCGATTGCTCCGACCTTTCTGAATCTCTCAGCAAGATCATGGAAACCTTCCTCATCGGCTTCCTTTGCCATGCGGTCATACATGTCAGTCCACTCATAGTTCTCACCTTCTGCAGCAGCGAGAAGGTTTTCAGCGCTTGTTCCGATGTGACCGAGTTCCTGGAACCATACTCTTGCATGCTCCTGCTCATTGCGTGCGGTCTTCAGGAAAAGCTCTGAGAGTTCTTCATACCCTTCCCTTCTTGCAACCTCTGCGAAGTAAGTGTACTTATTCCTGGCCTGGCTTTCACCGGCGAAAGCTTCCTGAAGGTTTTTCTCCGTCTTTGTTCCTGCATACGGGTTTTCACCGGCCTTCACTTCCTCAACCTTCTCGAATGATGCTGCAGGCTGTTTGCAGATAGGACACCTGAAGTCCTCAGGGAGGCTCTCGCCTTCATAGACGTAACCACAGACCTTACATTTCCATTTTGCCATTTTCTTATCTCCTCTCTTCAGATCACCGCTTCTGTCAATATAAGCAGTGTGGAGCATATGCTCTGATAGCTCACTGAGCGGCTGTCCGTAGAATTCTTTATACAGTTTCTTTATTTCCTCATTCTCATGACTGAGACGGTTTTCCATCACGGCATCCCTTGCATAGAGGGATGCGATCCTGGCCTTTCTGACTTCATCGGGATCCTTTTCCAGGTCCTTGGGCTGTCCGCCTCCGCCTATGCAGCCTCCGGGACAGGTCATGACCTCAACGAAGTGATAGTCCCTGCCCTTATCACGGATGAACTTCTCGGCATTGGCAGTTCCGTGGATCACGGCAACCTTAACCGTAAGATCACCGATCTTCACCTCTGCATCCCTTACTCCCTCATAACCGCGCACCGCCTCAAGGGATGCAAGCTGTCCTTCCGGATTCTTTCCTGTTATGAATGCATAGGCGGTTCTCAGTGCTGCTTCCATGACACCTCCGGTATTACCGAAAATGACACCTGCACCCGATGCTTCTCCCATAAGGGAGTCATATTTTCCTTCGGGAAGGGATGCAAAATCTATTCCTTCCTCTTTGGCCCAGAGGGCCAGCTCCCTTGTGGTTATGCAGTTGTCCATATCCCTGAGTCCGGGCTTTGAGAGATACTTACCCGCGCTGTTCATCTCAGCTCTCCTGATCTCCGCCTTCTTGGCAGTGCATGGAGTAAGTGCAACGTTGACTATTGCCTCGGGATCGATATTGTTCTTCTGTGCAAAATATGTCTTGATCGTGGGGCCCTGCATTCCGATGGGGCTCTTTGCCGATGAAATGTTCGGCAGAAGTTCAGGATGATATGTTTCAGTATACTTCACCCATGCAGGACAGCAGCTGGTGAACTGGGGAAGGACTCCGCCTTTGGTCACTCTTTCGATAAGTTCGCTTGCTTCCTCCACTATCGTGAGGTCAGCGGCAAAGTTCGTATCGAGGACGTAATCGGCACCAAGTGCCCTGAGAAGGGAAATCATCTTCCCCTCAGTGAATGAACCGGCAGGAAGTCCGAATTCCTCCCCGATAGCAACCCTGACGGATGGTGATGTGCTAACGATGACAACCTTTGAAGGATCCTTAACCGCAGCTCTTACCTGAGGATACTCATACACTTCGGTGATACTGTTCACGGGACACACGTTGGCACACTGTCCGCAGTTTATGCATATTGCACGTCCTCCCGTCTCATCAAGTGTGTAAGTGCCGTGAACACCGATTCTTTTTTCACAGACTTCCTTACACTGACCGCATCTGATGCATTTGGCTTCATCCCTCATGATGCTTGGATTATCACTGTCTATGGGAACCCTGACAGAAAGAGGAAGATGAACTGACATATCAAATCTCCTTTTATTAGTAATATATCCTATTAAGGATAATATATCAGTCATTACTCTTTTGCAAGTGAAAACGACCCCGTTTCCGGGGCCGTAAGGGAGAATATTGTATCATGCAGTCTGCCGTTCTTTTCTGAAAAGGAGCCAGCAGCCCAGAGCCAGTATTATGACGGCGGGAATAAAACCAAGGATATTCCCGGTTCCGGTAAGGAAGGAACCGATCTGATATATCATCAGTGAAACGACATACGCAAAGCCGCACTGATACCCGATTGCTATCCAGAACCACTTCCTGCTGTTCATCTCGCGTTTTATCGCGCCGATGGCTGCAAAGCACGGTGCACATAAAAGGTTGAATACAAGGAAGGAGAAACCGGAGAGGGATGTGAATGAAACCGCAAGGGTTCCCCAGATTTCCGCGCCATCCTCAGCAACCTCAGCAAAGCCATAAAGGATACCGAAGGTTGAAACGACGTTCTCCTTGGCGATGAGTCCCGTGATGGAAGCCACTGCTGCCTGCCAGTTACCCCAGCCAAGAGGTGAGAAAATCCATGCGATCAGGTTGCCGAGTGATGCAAGGATTGAGTTGTCAAGTTCCTCAACCATGCCGAATGAACCGTTTTCAAAGCCGAATGCCTGCAGGAACCAGAGCAGGATTGCCGAAAGCAGGATTACCGTACCGGCCTTCCTGATGAATGAACCGGCCCTCTCGGCAACACTTCTCAGTATGTATGTGGCGGTCGGCCAGTGGTATGAAGGAAGTTCCATGACAAACGGTGCGGGATCACCTGAGAATGCACGTGTTTTTTTCAGGATTATGCCTGATATGATTATTGCGGCAATACCGACGAAATATGCTGAAGGTGCAACCCACCAGGCACCGCCGAACAGCGCACCTGCTATCAGGGCAATGATCGGAAGCTTTGCGCTGCATGGGATGAATGTCGTCGTTATGATAGTCATCCTTCTGTCCCGTTCATTTTCAATTGTACGGGAAGCCATGATCGCGGGAACACCGCATCCGGTACCGATCAGCATCGGTATGAATGACTTTCCGGAAAGTCCGAACCTGCGGAAGATCCTGTCCATGATGAATGCAACTCTTGCCATATAGCCGCAGCCTTCAAGGAAGGCAAGGAATATAAACAGTACGATCATCTGGGGAACGAAACCAAGTACGGCACCGACACCTCCGATGATACCGTCGATGACAAGCCCCATAAGCCAGTCAGCACATCCTATTTTCTCCAGAAGCATTTCAGCAAGTACCGGGATACCGGGAATTTCAATACCGAAGAGTGACCATGCGTCACCGAACAGGCTGTCATTCACCCAGTCAGTCATCCATCCGCCCACTGTTGAAACGGAAACAAAGTAAACCAGGAACATAACGAGGGCAAAGATAGGGAGTGCCAGGAATCTGTTCGTAACTATCCTGTCTATCTTATCTGAAGTGGTTGCACCAGCCTTCTTTTTCTTCATGCACCCCTTCACCACATTACTTATATATATGTAACGCTCGTTGGTGATGATGGACTCAGAGTCGTCATCCGCTTCAGCTTCCGCTTTCCTGATGTCTTCCTCTATGTGTGCAAGAACGGAAGGCTCAATGTTAAGTGACTTTATTACCTTCTCATCACGCTCGAAGATCTTGATCGCATACCATCTCTGAAGTGATTCATCCATGCTGTGAAGAACCGCTTCCTCTATATGTGCCAGTGCATGTTCAACCACTCCGCTGAAAGTGTGAAGCGGAACTGTCTTCTCACCGGATCTCACTGCCATGACCGCAGTTTCAGCGGCTTTGCTTACACCATCACCCTTAAGAGCCGATATCTCACAGACCAGAACACCGAGTTCGCGTCCAAGCTGGGCGGTATTGATCTTCTCTCCTGTCTTCTCAAGCACATCCATCATGTTGACTGCAAGCACGACAGGGATGCCCAGCTCGGTAAGCTGAGTCGTAAGGTAAAGGTTCCTTTCCAGGTTTGTGCCGTCAATGATGTTGATTATGACATCAGGGCGTTCCTTTACCAGGAATTTCCTTGCCACCTCTTCCTCAGGAGTATATGGGGAAAGGGAGTAAATTCCGGGCAGATCAACCACAGTGACATCCTTATAGCCCCTGAGCTTGCCTTCCTTCTTCTCCACGGTGACACCGGGCCAGTTGCCCACATACTGGTTTGAACCGGTGAGAGCATTGAACAGTGTTGTCTTTCCGCTGTTGGGGTTACCTGCCAGCGCGATTCTGATATCCATACTTCATATCCTTTAGTTAGACGTAACTAACTCAATTGACAAAAAAATTTATTCGACATCAATCAGTGCGGCATCAGCCTTACGGATCGAAAGTTCATAACCACGCACGGTAAGTTCCATGGGATCTCCGAGCGGAGCAACCTTTCGCACATTTACCGTGACACCTTTAGTAATGCCCATATCCATGATCCTGCGTTTCACTGCGCCGCTTCCGTTAAGCTTCACAACAGTACCGCTGTCACCGACTGACAGTTCATTCAGTTTCTTCATATTTCCTTCTCCTGTATCAGACCATAATTCTCTGTGCCATCTCACGTGAAATGGCCACCCTGCTCTCTTTCACTCTGACAATGAGATTACCCGCGATCTCACTCACGACGGTCACATCAGTTCCTGCCGTGAACCCAAGATCAGACAGATGGGAACGGACCTGTCCGGGTCCGCCCACATGCCTGACAGTAACAGTTTCACCCGTACGGGCAAGTGTCAATGGCATCACATCATACTCCTGGTTAGTTGTTTCTAACCAAAGATAAGTTAGCATACACTAACCACATTAGTCAATACTATAGATTGATTTTTGCTTCATAAGGATTTAAGGTATCAGATATGAAGATTCAGGAATCAGCAGAAAACTATCTTGAGACCATACTTATGATAAAGGAACGTAAGGAAATCGTACGTTCCATAGACATCGTAAGGGAGCTGAACTTCTCCAAGCCCTCCGTCAGTGTGGCCATGAAAAACCTAAAGGAAGCCGGCTTCATCACGATGGATGAAACAGGACGCATCGAACTTACGGCAGAAGGTGAGAAGATCGCAACGAAGATCTACGAACGCCATGTTAAGGTTACTGCCTGGCTTACATCACTTGGAGTACCTCATGCGATCGCGGAAGCCGATGCATGCAGGATGGAACACGTGATCTCGGAAGAAACTTTTGCAGCATTCATGCGCCTTGCGGAAAAATCTTCCCCTTATTTGAAAATTGGTGACTTTTAGATTTACCACGACACTATATGTCCTTG
>JBJEWN010000041.1:0-5434 GCA_051885075.1 Bullifex sp. | reverse complement strand
GCTCTATCTGGCGGGATCCAAGGAACATCCTGTGACCGGAAAAATCAAGGGAAAGGGTCTCACTGCCAAGCACCCAGGAGGAAAAACCGTCATACATGCGGCAGCCTTCCGATCTTCTGAGGTGTGCGCTTATCCTGAGGGAAAGTTCCTTCAGCGACAAAGGTTTCGTGACATAATCATCACAGCCGAGCTCAAAGGCAAGGATCCGGTCCGACTCACTGTCCTGATTTCCGATTATTATTACGGGCACCATGTTCCTGTTCCTGAGCTGCTTTAAGAACATCAGTGCATCACCGTCGGAAAATCCGCGTGAAAGAATGAGCATGTCGGGTATACAGCTCTTCAGCGCCTCCCGGACGGAGGCAAGGTCCTGAAACTGTGTCACACTGAAACCGGACAGCATCATGTAGGAGCTGACCTGGGAGAGAAATTCCTGATCCTGATCTGCGATGAATAATCTGCTCATATTCAGCCACATATTTATCAGAAGTGAAGATCAGAGAAAAGCAGAGCCGCGAGTAAATACAGACAAAGTCCCCAAACCACCTCACAAAGCCCACAAAAACGGAGGGTTTTCTCCACATTCTTCACAGGAATGCAAGTTGGAAGAGGTGAAGGAATAATGTTATAGTGCATAATCATGAAAAAAGCTGACTGGATACTCATACCACTGATTCTCATCATCTCGATTCTTCCTCTTTTCAGCAGTCAGGGAGATTCCTCCGTCGTCGTCATAAAGGCGGCAGGAAAAACATACAGGTACTCAGCAAACCAGAATCAGCAGATATCAGTTCCGGGTGTCCTCGGAGACACCCTGGTTGAAATAAAGGAAGGAAAGGTCCGCATCCTTTCATCTCCATGCCCGAACCATACATGCATGAGGGGAAGCATTTCCCGCTACCCGGAAAGTCTTGTCTGTCTGCCCAATGACGTCATAATCCAGATAAAGGGCGAAGGAGAAACCGATGCCGTTACATTCTGAAAGAAAACGGCTTCTTGCATACCTTACGGCCCTCTCCCTCTTCTTCGCGGTGGCTGAAAACATGCTTGTTCATCCGGTTCCGTTCCTGAGGTACGGATTTGCAGTCATCCCGCTGCTCTTCGCACTGCCATACCTTTCATTTTATGAGTACATGCTGCTGCTGGCGGGAAAGTGGCTTGCAAGCACATTGAGTCAGGGAACGCTCCTTTCCCCTTTCAGCATCATCGCACTCTCCTCAACCTTCGCATCAGGCCTTGTAATGTACATATTATATAAGGCTGCAGGACGGTACATATCCGTCTATACGATATCACTTGCATCATCCATCGTATCAGCGGTGACACAGATTCATGCAGCTTCGCTTTTTCTGGGAGATGCGGTGTTAAGGCTTATCATAGTCATGCTTCCCCTGTCCGAAGTAACGGGACTCGTAACTGCATTCCTGTCGCGGCGGCTTGAACTCTCCGCCAACCCGCCTGCCATTACGGGAAATGATGAAAGGGAAGATGACATCCTTACCATAATCCTGCACCTCATATATGCGCTCTGTTCCTTTTTCGTGAAAAACGTACCCATCCTGCTCATTCTGTTCATAATTGCCATAACGTGCTCCCTTATCCAGAAACGAAAGGTTTTCTGGATGAACTACATCATCACTTTTGCCGCAGTCGTCTTCTGCAACCTTCTCTCCCCCAACGGGGAAGTCCTCTTCTCCTTCATCACGAAAGGTGCCCTGGAGGAAGGAATAATCAAGGCACTGAGACTTATTGTGCTCGTTGCCGTCTCACAGAGTTTTGCGGCCCTTAGGATAAAGGGAGGTGAATTCCTCTCCTCAGTTTTTGCCTACAACTCCGCATTCCTTTCAGCCTTTTCAAAGAAGGGCGGAAATGTTTTCAAAAGGCTTCAGGAGGCACTGAGTCTCAGGGATGCGGGAAGCTTCGTGATGACTGACGGGAAAAAATCAGGGGCTCTTGTTCCATTATTGATACTGGGGATCACGGCAGAGGTGACAGCCTTCATATTAACTACAGTTTTGTTGTGATTTAGATAACAGAAATTCGCAGATATACCGGATTAATATGCTTTAAACAGAATTTAATGTGAATAAAAGCTGTTTATTATCCTGTTTATCCGGTTTACATGACGAAAAGTGATGAAAAACGGCCTGAAAATGTTCCGCTGAAAGATTTTACAAAGGAAATATTGACTATATCTTCAGCCACATATATATAATTATTTATCGATTAAAAACCATAAGGAGAAATATGAAAATGGCTGAAATCGCAGAAGCTTTTCCCGGACAGGACGAACTCCAGGAACTGATTGAAAGAGTGAAGAGGGCACAGACGATCTATGCTTCCTTCTCACAGGAGCAGGTGGACAGGATCTTCCGTGCTGCGGCAATCGCGGCAAACAATGCAAGAATTTCCCTTGCTCAGGATGCCGTAAGCGAAACAGGGATGGGCATAGTCGAGGACAAGGTCATCAAGAACCACTTTGCTGCCGAGTACATCTTCCACAAGTACAAGGATGATAAAACATGCGACATCATCGAGGAAGACAGCGGTTTCGGTTATGAGAAGATCGCGGAGCCCAAGGGCGTCATCTGCGGCATAATACCGACCACGAACCCGACCAGCACAGCCATTTTCAAGGCTCTCATCTCACTGAAGACCAGGAATGCCATCATCTTCTCACCCCACCCCAGGGCAAAGAAGTGCACATGCGATGCCGCCAGGATCGTGCGTGATGCAGCCGTTGCGGCAGGAGCTCCCGAAGACATCGTCGCCTGGATTGAGGAACCCTCAATGGAAAAGACCGATTTTCTGATGAAGCATCCGCTTGTCAACCTCATCCTTGCAACAGGCGGTCCAGGCATGGTCAGGAGTGCTTATTCCTCAGGCAAGCCCGCAATCGGAGTAGGAGCCGGAAACACACCGGCACTCATAGACAGAAGCGCGAACATCAAAATGGCGGTAGCCTCCATCCTCATGTCAAAAACCTTTGATAACGGCGTTGTCTGTGCATCCGAGCAGTCCATCATCTGCCATAAGGACATCTATGATGAAGTGAAGGCAGAGCTGATCCGTGAAGGTGCCCACTTCCTATCAGATGAGGAAAAGGCAAAGCTTTCACCCATCATCCTCGATCCTCAGAGAGGAACCGTAAACCCGAAGATCGTTGGCCAGAGCGCACACACGATTGCGAAGATCGCAGGCTTCGAAGTGCCGAAAAACACAAAGGTTCTCATCGGTGAAGTCGAAAGAGTCGCCGTTGACGAGCCGTTTGCCCACGAAAAGCTTTCACCTGTACTCGGCATGTACCGCTGCGGCAACTTCGGCGAAGGTGCCGACATGGCTGCACGTCTCATCGCCCTCGGCGGTTTCGGACACACATCCGTCCTCTATATCGACGAGAAGGAAAAGGACAAGGTCGATGCCTACGGCCGCACCGTCAAGACAAGCAGGATCCTCATCAACATGCCTGCCAGCCAGGGTGCCATCGGTGACATCTACAACTTCCGCCTCGAACCAAGCCTTACGCTCGGATGCGGCTCCTGGGGCAACAACTCCATCAGTGAGAACGTAGGTCCCAAACATCTTCTCAACATCAAGACACTTGCAGCAAGGAGAGAGAACATGCTCTGGTTCAGATTACCTCCCAAAATCTATTTCAAGTACGGCTGTCTCCCCGTCGCCCTTCAGGAGCTTCAGGGAAAGAAGAGAGCATTCATCGTCACGGACAGCTTCCTCTTCAACAGCGGCATGATCGACCGCATCACCGACCAGCTTGATGCACTCGGAATCGAGACGGAAGTATTCCATCAGGTCAAACCCGATCCCACGCTCGGAACCATCAACACTGCAATGCAGCTCGTGAATGCATATAATCCTGATGTCATCATCGCAGTGGGCGGAGGCTCTCCGATGGATGCCGCCAAGATCATCTGGCTTTTATATGAGCATCCGGAAGTATCCTTCGAAGGCCTTGCACTGAGGTTCATGGATATAAGAAAGCGCATCTACTCCTTCCCCAACATGGGCAGGAAAGCTCAGATGGTTTGTATCCCGACAACTTCAGGAACTGGCTCAGAAGTAACGCCGTTTGCCATCATCACCGATGAGAACACGGGCATGAAGTGGGCAATTGCCGACTACGCACTCACTCCTTCCATGGCAATCGTGGACTCCGAGCTTGCAATGGGACAGCCCAAGGGCCTTACCGCAAGCTGCGGCGTCGATGTCCTCACGCATGCACTTGAAGCACTTGTAAGCTCAATGAGCACCGATTATACCAACGGCCTTTCCCTTGAAGCCGCAAGACTCATCTTCAAGTACCTCCCCGTCGCATATAAGGACGGCACGAACAAGAAGGCACGTGAGAAGGTTCACAACGCTTCCACGATGGCAGGCATGGCATTCTCCAACGCATTCCTCGGAGTGTGTCACTCAATGGCTCACAAGCTCGGTGCAAGATTCCACGTACCTCACGGACTTGCAAACGCACTGCTGCTGACAAACGTCATCCGCTTCAACAGGAATGACAACCCGACCAAGCAGGCAGCATTCCCGCAGTATGAGTTTCCATCAGTGACCAGCCGCTATGCAAGGGTTGCCGACTACATCGCGATGGACGTCAATGACACACCGAACGGTAACTACATAAAGGTTACTCCCGGAATGTCAATGAACGAAAAGGTTGATGCACTCATTGAAGGAATCGAGCGCCTCAAGGCAGATCTCGGAATCCCCGCATCCATTAAGGAATGGGGTGTTGACGAGGAGGAGTTCCTCTCATGTGTGGATGAACTCTCAGTCAAGGCATTTGACGATCAGTGCACAGGTTCAAACCCGCGCTATCCGCTGATCAGTCAGATAAAGGAGCTTTATCTCGCTTCCTACTACGGCAGGGCCTGGAAGGAAGAGGAATAAACATACATAATCATCTTACACCCCCCTTGAGGACGGCACCTGCCGTCCTCTCTTTTACCCTGCAGTGATTATCTGATGGGAAAAAACATATACCGCGACTATTAAAAAGTTTCACTATGAAACAGTGATCCATCATAGATGGGAATTCCATGGTCACCGTAATCTTATGCATTAATGTCTCAATCTGATTTCATTGAGAAATATCAGACTGGTTACCCCAGCTGATCCTTTTCCTGTTCGCGGAAAAGAGAGGATCGGCAAAGAGCTCCTCCAGTGCTTTTTCAAGACTTCCTTCAACAGGCACTCCCGCAACCTCCTCAGGGGTATCGGCACACTGCCATACTGAAACATGTCCTCCTGAGCACATGATCACATAGTTCTCCCCATCTAGGAAAAACTCAGCTTCCCTTCCCTCTTCAAGCAGGGATGCCACCCTATTGAAACCACAGCTCTTTTCCGTCATCATGCTTTAATCGTACCATCGTTTAAGTGGAATAATATTTCCTTTTTTTGTACATTA
>JBJEWN010000040.1:0-5460 GCA_051885075.1 Bullifex sp. | reverse complement strand
TTACCTGGAAAAAATCATTTGCGTTTACATTGGAATAAATCCGTTGGGAGTCATAGATCTGAAAGATTTACAAATAAAAATTTGACAGATCAGGAAAAGCATTGTAGACTATAGTTAGTTCACTGAATGAACTAATAAAACAGTGATTAATCCTCACTTTGAGGTTGTCTGTCATAAGGAGGTTAAAATGACAAGACTTAGAAAAATGCTTGCTGTTTGCTTAGTGCTCGCCATGGGAATGGCAATGGTATTCGCAAACGGTTCATCCGAGACTACCGGCACAACGACTATCCGTGTAATGAACTACATTGATATGTCAGAGCCCAACAGCGCAAATGAAATTTCAATGGTATGGGATAAGTTCGCTCAGGAGCATCCCGAAATCACAGTCATCAGAGAGGACCTCTTCAATGAGCCTTTCCATCAGAAGGTTGAAGCTTACGTAGCATCCGGTAACGTTCCTGATGTCATCTATATGTGGCCGGGCGGAAGGTCAACTTCTCTCCAGACAACCCACTCAGTCAAGGACCTTATGCCTTTCCTCGAGAAGGACGGTCTTGTTGGTGATTACAATCCCGCATGTCTCGCACCCCAGACAGCAGGCTACCTTGCAGAGCTCCCCAACGGCCTCACATCATCACACATGATGTTCGTCAACACAAAGCTCCTCAAGGACAACGGTCTTTCAATCCCCAAGACATATGAAGAACTCAAGGCAATGGTTCCCGTTCTCAATGCAAAGGGTATCGAAGTTGTCGGTATGGCTAACATGGATTCATGGGTAATGCAGTCATGTCTCTTCTCAACAGTTGTTGGTCGTCTCGGCGGCGCTGACTGGTATGAAAGACTTGCTGCAGGCGAGATCCAGTTCACTGATCCCTGGTTCGTCAAGTCCCTTGAGCTCATCGACGATATGTACAAGAGCAACGTCATCAACCGCAACACTCTCCAGATCGGTTACGGTTCAAACCGCGGTGACTTCGCTAACGGCAAGGCAGCTTTCTACATTGACGGTGACTGGTCAGCAGCTTCATTCCAGACCGATATCACAACCGGTCAGGCTCTCATCTCTCCCGCAGATCAGGCTGCAAACTTCGAGATGATGGCATTCCCCGCAATCCCGGGTGAAGTTGTTCATGACACTGTTTCTGGCGTTGTCGGTACAGGTTGGGGTATGTCCGCTAACCTCGTGGCAGGTTCCAAGGAAGAAGCTGCTGCATGGGAACTCATCAAGTTCCTCGAAGGCGAATATGTACAGACCTACAGACTCGAGACTGGTGCTTCATTCCCGTCAAATCTCAATGTTGATGTCAACAAGCTTATCGACGAGAAGGGGCTTGAGCCGTTCGTAGCAAAGAGATCCGCTTTCTACGGCAACTACACAACGACTCCCGTTATCGACGGTGTTCTCCACTCAGACGTTTACAATGAGATCAACGTTGTTCTCCAGGAGATCGGACTCGGTGCATGCACACCCAAGCAGGGTGCTGAAAGAGTTCAGAAAGCTTGGACAACCTGGAAGGCAAGCAACTGATTTTCATCAGATATCTGATTACAGAGGTCTCTCTTCGGAGAGGCCTTTTTGCTTGTTTGCAGCAGTCGGAAAGATTGAATTGCGTAGCTTGATATATTTCCAGATCCGTCCCTGCTATCATATATTCCGCATTATCGGACTACCTTTCAAAAACCTGCTTTTTGCATTAATTATGTGACTACTGCCAGAATTATGTTTATTGTACATTTTGATTGACAGCTTTGTTGATAGTAGACAAATAATTGGTAATTGGATGAGGTTATTATGAAGAAAACGCTGTTAATTGTTTTATCGCTCTTTTTGGTTTTATCGTTGGTTGTTTCCTGCGAATACGTCAATAAGCTTCCTGATTCGTCTGCTTCAGAAAAACCTGATGCTCCTCCTGCTGAAGACAAACCTGATGTTCCACCTGCAGAAGAATCCGATTCCGTTGAAGTAGTGGTACTGGATTTCTTTGGTGATGAATCATCAAGAGCAATAACTGCTTTCCCTGATGATATTCCTTTCTATTCAATTGAAGATGGGCAGACTGTTTTAAACGCTAAAGGACAATATTATGATAATACAACTTACGGTTTCTGGATGAGCTGCAATGTCATGCGTTCGCTTCCGATATTTCCCGGTCTGAAAAGCGTAAATGCCAATGCAAATGCCTACATAAACAGCATTAAGAACAAACATCTGAAAGGTTATGGCTTTGATCTTTATGTCAGGATTGCAGAAGTGACGGAGGACGGGGTTTTCATTTCTTATGATATCAGGGCAGATGAGAAAGTTTCCGGTACCATTGAATACTATTATTCGATAAAAGATAAGAAATTCTCTTACAGGGAAATCGTGATGCCGCTTCTGGGCAAAACAGGCGGTGATCAGATATTCGTATTTGAGATGTTAAACGTTCCAGTCACCAAGGAAGGTAATGATTTCTCATTCAGGGCCGGTGAACTGTATGACAATGGTTCTTCATTCAACCATCTTACTTTTGTGAATGGAAACTATGCTCCAATGGGCCCAGTATCTGAAAGTGATATCCGACAACTTCAGTTTGAAGATGCAAAGATCGCCATGAATTATCAGGGCAATACAGTTTATTCCGCAGAGTATGAAAAATACTACCTGCACGATTATTCCTTAACACTGAAAGATCTGATCGGAAAAGAATCCATATCACTGAATGATGAAAACAGGAAAACTTACAGCATGGGTAAGATTCTTTGGTTTTTAAGATCCATATATGAGGATACCTTTGAGAAACATGAGTTCTCAACAATTGATGATTTCAATGCAACGGCATTAAAGATCAGGGAAGAAAAGAAAACAGTATTGTACAGGGATGATGTCAGTAATTATAAATACCATGGATTGAGTTTCCCTCTTTCCTTCAATCTGAAGGAAAACATAGGAGCGTGCATATACCATTCCAATGCTGAGGTTGTGGAAAGTGCATGGAGTGATCAGTTTACTGATATTTCAAAGAGAAATTTCGAAAAATGCCTCGATACCACATTCAATGACTTTGATCAGTTTGTGAGTGTCTTCCTTGAAAAATTAGGGCTGTCTGAATCCCTGATCAATGATAGAAAGACTTTGTTAAAGGATTCATACAACGTCAAATAGGTTCATTGTAAATAAACAGCAGAAGATGGCTGACATCGTTCAGCCATCGAATATAATCTGAAGTCCGATGAATTAAATCTTATGCTTCTTTCTGAAAATGAGTGACAGCAGAAATGCCAATGGATGTTTTATTTCCTTTACCTTCTTTCCTTTCCTCCAGAGTCCGAGACAGTCATCTGCAGAGAGTTCTTCTTTTTCAGGATCCTTACTGAAGACTGCGAAGGTGGCCTCGTTTCCTGTTATCAGGGTATAGTCTTCCCCGTTGGCACGTCCTGAATTGACTGAATATGTACAGTAGGCGTCTTTTGAAGAGATGGATTCATCTTCAATGTAGTAATGTGTCATGCCCTTCATCTGTAAAAACGGATCCATATCCTGAACCGGTGAGTCTGAGGAACCAAGCAGACATACGCCTGCATCCGAAAGGGACTTCAGCGGCATCATGAGGGATATCTGTTCTCCAGTGAGGTATTTCTCATAGCTGTGAAGGGCGAGTCTGTCGATGTAGGAAAAACCAGGCTGTATGGTTATTGCAAGAGGAAGCTGTTTTACTTTTTCCACAGCTTCCCTGGATGGAAACTCAAAGTGATCAATTCTGTACAGTGCTCCGTTACGGGGAAGGTTTCCGCTTTCATCCTGATAAGCATTCACTATCTGGTCAATCGCTGCAGGTCCTATGGCATGTGCCGTGAGCAGGATGTTGTTTTCAACAGCATGTTTTACTTTACCCCTGACGAAGGAATCACTCCGGTAAGGGTGGCCGCAGTCAGCTGTGTCCCTGTATGGAGTGAAGAATGCGGCAGAGTGCGAATTCACGGAACCGTCAAGCTCCCAGGCTCCGCACCCTCCGATGCGCTTTTCCTTCTGAATACGGAAAAAGGGCTTTGCCTTATCATAGGAAGTGTACTGCGGATAAAGCCTTATATTCATGCTGAGTCTGGAAGCAATGAAGGTAAGGAGCTTCATTGTTACATCACTGCTGCTGTCCTCATTTCCGTCCAGCGCGGAAACACCTGAAATACCGTAGCGGGTACAGGTGTTCACGAATGAAGAAATCCCTTTTGCAAGCACGGACGGAGTTACCTTTGAAGCGATGTAATCAGTGACCTTCCCCTGGATGAATTCATGCTCTTCACCTCTCATTACCCCGTTACTGCTGACGATTGAAAGAGCAGAGAGCATTGCTGAGGAGAGTGATGATGAGTGTCCGTCTATGGTATATACGATGACTGCTCTGCCCGGGGCGGCTTCATCAAGCTCTGTTTTTGTCAGCAGCCTTGGTTTTTCAAAGGCTGAAGGAATGAAACCGTTTGCGACGATAACGGGGACGTCCGGATGTGAAAGGGCAAACTGCCTGATGAGGTTCAGGGCGGCCTCCGCGCTGTCAGGTGTTACCGATGTTCCCCTGATGGTGGAAAGTGTGAAGCTTTCCCCTGCAAGCACGATCGTGTAGAGCAGATGGATGTGACTGTCAAATAGTCTCGGAGCGATGTGAAGTCCTTCAAGCTTCACTTCATGCCACTTTCCTGATGGCCTTTCGTTTCCAAGGTAAATAATCATGCCTTTCATGATGCCCATGTATGAGAATGTGCCGTCAGAAGTAAAGGTATGGATTTCAGCTCCGGTAATAAGAGTCTTCATACGGGAACCACATTACCGACAGCCGTGAGAACATACATTATCATCACGAAGATTTCCGTTGCCTTGCCGCTGAGGACTCCCAGTATGTTTTCACCGCCTTCCTTCTTTGCATTCATGTATGCCGGAACCACCATAACCGCAATGATGATGGCGATCAGGCCTCCTGCAATTCTCATGATGTCGAAGAATGAGGTCCCGGAAAACATTGTGAAGAGCAGGGAGGGCAGGGTTGCCAGAACCCAGCAGAGGCGTTTGTCAAGTTTCAGCTGCTCCCTGATAATGTCACCCAGAGCCAGCGATATGGACCAGTAGGTCGTAAGCATCGCAAGGAGCGTGAAAATGCTTCCGATGGCCTCTGCCCAGACGCCGATGCCCATGCTCCAGCCTACAATTGCGATCTGTGTCACCTCAGGTGAGGCAAGGAGTGCTGAAATGCTTATAATGATGATGAGCATGTAGTTGACGAAGATTCCGATGAACACTGCCTTCCTGATCTTCTTCCTGTCCTTGTTAAGTCCCTGTACTGCCTGAGGGACGCTGAAGAAAGCAGAGAAGGCAAACATGCTCATTCCGAAGTAAGCAAGTGCCTGATTCGTGTTTCCCGGTCTGACCGGCAGGGGATTTCTGATGTTAAGCAAGGAAGCTCCTGCGAGCAGCAGAACAAGGCA
>JBJEWN010000039.1:0-5497 GCA_051885075.1 Bullifex sp. | reverse complement strand
TAAGTCTGTAGGATGTGAGGATGTCCACGATCTCTTCAGGAGAAAGTCCGTCCCCTACCGCCTTCAGGTCCAGCAGTCCGTCTGAAAGCGAAATTCCGAATTTCATCTTAACGGGACGCTTTTTGATTATTCTCTTCAGTGAATCGGAAACACTTACTTCACCCAGTGCCCTGAACGCCTCGATTCCCTGATTGATAAAATCATAGATCTGGTCATCGCTCCGGGGCACTGATTCCCAGTACCCCTTTCGTCTGACAGGGAGGAACACTTCCACCTGACGGCACACCCACTCCTCCTCTCCCGGAAGCCTGTCGTCATCAGGTTCCCTTTCAAAGGGTGAAAGGATGTAATCATCGGTTTGGTATGTGACATGCACTGCTGCAGTCACCACTGCCTTGGCATAATCCAGGAAGAAAGAGAACACGGGTCTTTTCTCTTTCCAGAATCCCGTTTCACTGAAAGCAGACTCATCCACATCCCCGTGCTTCTCAAGCTCAGGAAGCACAGTCATGTAAAATTCACCGACGCTGTCAGCACCGAAAACGTATTTTTCGGTAAATGGCTCCTTTTCCGGGTATATTGAAGCAAGAAGCCCGAGGGAGGAAACATTCATCCTCCTGATCTCCCCGTTCCCCGAAGAGTAGGCATATTCACCGGATGAATCCCTCACAGGGAAGCTTATGCATGCAGTGATGACCCCTTCCTTTCCATGATATTTCTCTGCGATGAAGTCATATTTAAGGCGGCACTCACCTTCGGCTGCCCTGAGGGGACGTTTTTCAGAGTCAAGAACCTCCACATTCCGGCAAAGCTCATAAAACTTACCTATATTTTCCGAGGTGATGGGCAGGGTTCTGTCTCCATGAGCATTTCCGGAAGTCCTGATGAAGGAAAGTACGGCTCCGGCACGCTCAGTCAGTTTGTCAGATGCAAAATCCATTGAGAGATATTTCCCGTAGAAAAGGGTAAGTCTTTCCTTAATGCAGTGCATCAGCTCGGCAATGGACCTGACGGCATATGTCTTCTCCTTCCCGACCAGGAAGGAAAGTTCATTCATTCCATAATTCAGGACAGGAATGATGTCTATCGGATTCCCCGTTCCCCTTCCCCTGACGATCCTGTCAGGGATGACAAGCTGCCTTGACTTCTTCAGAAGCTTCATCATCCCCTCTGCGGCTGCATTTGTCCTTGGTGCAGGGTTATTTTCCCTGATGTACCGTGAGGCCAGAAGGAACATGACAAGCTTGTGAATGCATATGATACCGTTTCCTTCAGTACTGAATTCACTGCATGTACCGTCACTGCATGCGATGTGAATAAGTGCATGGGGAGCTGCTTCAAGCCTTACCGATACCTGCCTTACACCGTCACTGACGGTGCAAATTCCGATTAACAGCGGACTTCCGTCAGCTCCCGTGCCGACATTGAACGAGCTGTGCACCGCCGTCCCTTTCGCCATCATGTGCTCAGCAATGCGTACCATGGACTTTGTGATGATATATCTTCCTGAGAAAATATCCTTTACGGAAAAGAAAGTATCATGATCCTCGCAGAAAGGATCGGTACGGCTGTCGTTAAGAGTGTCTCTGCTCCAGAAGAGAACGTTACCGAATGCTTCAGGATACTTCTTCTCAATCGCGGCACAGAGTGAAGCGGTATGAACGCACTTTCCCTTTCCTGTGAAATCAGGACAGGAACAGGACATTTTCAGATTTTCATCATCACCCACTCTGACCCGTGGAGTCCTCATCCCGCCCGGAAGGACCGAAGTGCATGTATAGCTCCCGTCACTCAGCCTCTGAAGATTGCGTACGAGTCCCCTTGCCTCCGCATCTTTCCCCTGTCTGAGAACCGCGCCGTCAAAATAGTCTTCCCATCTGATCATATATGCATTCTAACACCCATCAGAGGTGTTAGTTAAGCATCATGCTCTTACGTAATGTTCAGGGATGGCTTTTTTCCCTGCGGATAACGTCACAAACTGTTTTCCGGATGGTATTCCTTTACACATATGTGATATAAATATACCGAGGTTATAAAAAGAAATGAATTACGAAGAATTTCTGGAATCATTCCGTAGTGTAAGCAAAAGCGTGAAGGATGCAGCGGCAAAGGCAGCTGCGATTGAAAAAAAGATGAGCAGGAATGCCGAAAACGGTGACTACAGGTCACTTGAGAAGGACATCACATCACTTGAGAACACGGCTCTGACCCTCAGTGATGCGGCAAAGGAGCTTTCATCATGCATTTCATCATTTGATTCAAAAGGTTATTTCACTTCAGGCGACTTCACTTCCGAGCTTGTCGGACTTCTCAGGAGCAAAGGCCTGGATGTGCTTGAGAACAATCCCAGCTATGAGGTTTTCCCGACGAGGATCAGGATCGGGGCGGAGGAGCAGGAAGTCATCATCGGGAAAAAGAAGACTCCCACAATGAGACCTGCCGTGGCCGCAGACACGGCCGCTGCCATAGTTGCAAAGCTCAACAGCGCGTCATTCAATGCATCCGGATTCGCACAGGATCTTGAGAATGCCTACCTTTCATGCATCCTGGCAGAGAATGAGAAAGCCGGGGCAAAGAAGTTCACATGGGGTGCCCATATTTCCCTTCTTAACTGCTACAAGGCAATGACACCGCTTTCAAGAAGCAGGAAAGAGTATGATGAGACTGCTTTCGCCTTTGACCTTGCACGTCTCTACAGGGAGTATGCCGCAGGGACCCTTGAGACCAAATCGGGGAAGAGGATTTCATTCGGAACCGCAAGGGGCAAGGCTGTCAGGATTCTTGACGCTTACGGTCAGGAACAGCTCCTGAGCTCAGTAAGTTTCGTATAAGGTAAATGCATAAGATGGACAGAAAAGTGACTATGGCGGACCTTCAGTTCGGAAGGACTCCGGGTGACAGGAAGCTTGTAAGGGATCTGACGGTAGGTCTTACTGATGTGTCTGAGTTCATAAGGAAAGAATATCTGGCATCTTACATCAGGGAAGGCGGAAGCAAGATCAAATTCATAACGGGACGCAGGGGTGCCGGGAAAACCCATCTTTCACGCCTCATTTCCTATGATGCTGAGGATGAAGGCTATTTGTCAGTGTGTCTGGATGCTTCCGGGATACTGCTCAGTGACATGACAAATCTCTATCTGGCCATCTTCCGCTCAGTTGACTTTGATGCCCTGATCGAAAAAGCCGCGGTATCCGTCATGAGGGAACTGGGTTATGATTTCTCACCCCTCGAAAACGGAAAGACCGTCATTGACTGGCTCAGTGACAGGGGCGAGAACGTGGCATCCGCACGCGGGGAAATAAGAAAACAGCTTAAGACTTCCGTTTCATCAGGCACTTCCTCCGATTACAACTACAGCCAGATAATAACGCTTAAGATCAACGGGTACCTGGGACTCATTGACATCGATGATGATGTGAAGGCAGCCATGGATGCTTTCCTGAATGCAGACACATCCTTCAAAGTGACGAAGCTGAGAGCCGCAGGCCTGGCAGGGTATAAAATCAACAGGACAAACGCGAGGAATATGATAAGGAGCATCACGTTCCTCGCAAGGCTGGCAGGTTACTCAGGTCTCTTTGTCTCCCTTGACAATGCCGAAACCATAGTTACGGCAACGGCAAAGGAGCTGCCTGTAAGATATACGAAGCTGAGGCGTGATGATGCCTTTGAGGTGATAAGGCAGCTCATCGATGACATTGACAGGTTCTCAGGCTTCTTCATGACCATCGCATTTGACAGGGTGCTCATAGATAACGAGAAGCTGGGCATGAAGAGCTATCAGGCTCTCTGGATGAGGGTTCAGAATGAGATAGTATCCCCCAGAATAAATCTGTTTGCCGACCTTCTTGATCTTGACAGGATATGTCAGCAGCTCATCACCACGGATGCCATAATTGAAATGTCCAGGCGCCTCCGTGAGCTGTTCGAGTCAGAGAATTTCACTGCACATCAGATCAATTATGATGAAGCGGAGGCAATCCTGAAGGAATCCAGATACGGAAGCATCTCCATTCCGCTTCTGGTCAACAGACTTACTCTTTCAGTGAAGGAGGACTCAAATGACAGATCATGAAAAACGCCATCTGATTGAAGCCCTCAGATCAGGAGTTCCCTCAAAGAGCGTCGGAAAGTACTTCTCCACATCACGCAGTGAGCTGATGATGACGGTCAGGGCACGGATGGAAAATGCGGCTTGCGGTGAATCAGGAAGCATGGTACTTTCCGGTAAATACGGCGAAGGCAAGACTCATATGCTGAACTCACTTGCCGCCATGGCATCTGAAAACAACATGGCTGTTTCGATGATACAGCTGGGCAAGGAAACACCGATGAACAGACCTGAGTGCATCTTCTCAAAGCTTATCAGGAACACGGTGCTTCCACCCGGAGTCGGACAGGACGTCATGTCCCTGTTTTCATCGCTTTCTTCCGGAAGTGACAGAGCCGCCGACATGTATCTGTTCGCTTCCAGACGGCTTAAGACTGACAGACTGTATTTCGTCCTCAGGGCCCTGCTGGAAGGAGCAGGCAGCGAGGATGATGACATCGATGTACTCGAAGCGGACCTGACGGGCTCATTCGCTTCCCAGGCTGTCATAAAGAAAATATACCAGAAATATGCTCATGAAAAGGCACAGATATCAGGAAGGTTCTCAGCTAAGGAAAACACTTCGGACTATGTGTCATTCTATTCCCATCTCTTCAGGGTAATGGGATGTTCAGGCTGGGTAATCCTCTTCGATGAAGCGGAACTTATGGGACGCTTCAGCAGAAAAACAAGGGAAAGCTCATATCTCGTCATGAAGGACTACCTCTTCCCACCAGTCACCATGGAAAACACTTTCTCAGTGTTCGCATTCTCCACATCCTTCATGGATGAGATAATAGCAGGGAAGAACGAGTACAGTGCGGTTGCACTCGGCTCGCGCACCGATGAGGAAAAGGAAGACATCAGGGCAGTGCTCGATGCCATTACCCGGGCAGAGGAACTCAGGCCCCTTACCGAAGCTGAACTGACGGAATCGGTTAAGACGATAACGAAGATTTATCAGGATGCATATGGTCACATGGATGGCTGTGATCCTGAAATGATAACATCACTGGCAATGAAATCCGGCTTCCTGCTGAGGACAAGAATAAGAACCGCGATCGAGGTTCTTGACCAGATTTATCAGTATGGCGATCCCGGCAATGTCGGGACAAAAGACCTTGCGAAAGAGGATCTGTCGGAAATCGATGAGTGATGTGATAAGGCGGTCAGCTGACCGCCTTCACTTATATTCATTACGATTCTGACATACTCACACGGCTGAAGTGGGCTTTCCCGGCAGGTTATCGTAAGATGACAAAAGAAAGCGCAGTCGCATTAAACACAAGAGGAGCCCTGAATCCTTCCGTGTTTACTTTTGGTTCCTCAAAGTATATTCTTTTACAAGGAGGATACACATGGGTATTTATCTCAATCCGGGCAACACACTGCTTGATGATG
>JBJEWN010000038.1:0-5505 GCA_051885075.1 Bullifex sp. | reverse complement strand
TTCCGCCTGGAGCGAAATGGAGGGAATAAACAAAATCATGGTGTCCGATGTCCGCTTCGGGATCGGGAGCCTTGGGAGACCTGAGGAGGGAAATGCTCATGGTACTGCCCTTCACCCTGTAGCCGTATTTGCTGTCACTTGTCAGGATCACTGAGTTCTGAGTGTCCCCGAAGTGAGTGAAAAGCCCTGACGGAACCTCGAACTGGGCACGCTCCGAAGAGGTACTGTCCCCGGTACTTCTTGAAATATGGCCAAAGGGTACGGAGTATTCGGCATATGGAGATACGATGGAAGTATCGAACTCGGAGCGCAGGATCTTGTGCTCCTCATTCCAATCCACGGAAGTATAAAAGTCAATTACGGGCAAAGCAGCCCTGACAACAGTCTTCTGCATCATCGAAGATGTATCGGAAAGACGTGTTTCGGTAACGATCTCAGCCCTGTCCGGGAAGATTTCAACTTCACACTTTTCAGGATCATTAACCCTCTTTCTTAAGGGTATCATGTCAGCTTCCATGTCCCAGGCATCCCAGTTGACGGTCTCATCGGGGGAGAACGTGACCTTATTGAAGAGACCTCCTGTTCTTACCAGTTCCCTGCCAAAGGCATGAACAGAAGACAAACCTCCCTTCCCGTCCGGTGTCACATCACCCCAGGGAGTGTATATCACACCGCGCCCATACCTTACAGCTCCTTCAAATTTCCTTACTTCCGAAGAGAACCTGACATCCTGACAAAGCACGTCCCCGTTAACAAGATCCAGTGCTTTTTCTGTATCATCAAGAGCCTTTTTATAAGACTCGACAGCCTCCTTCATCGCACATCCTATGCACGAACCGGGAAGGATGTCATGAAACTGGTTGGTGAGAAGCACTTCCCAGGCGCCTTCCAGCAGGGAAAGAGCCTCTGAAACCCTCTCACTCATTCCTTCAGATGCAAAGGCGGATGAAACGAAGAACTCAGCATCGGAAAGAGCCTTTTCAAGTGCCCTGTTTCCTTTCTTCACTTCTGCCTGAACCGTGTATGTTCCCCTGTGAAGCTCAAGATAGAGTTCACCCTTATATACAGGAAGCTCAGCACTTCCGGAGAAGATCTCCTCCATCGCGTTCTGAAGGGTGGTCCACCTGTTTTTCGGCAGTCCCTGCAGGTTGCCCATGCGCTTTATCATCTCGATGTCCTCAAGCATGGTCCCGCCGCCTCCGTCACCTTCTCCAATGCTCCGCATAAGTGTGCTCTGAAGGTCCTTGTGACGTATTTTGTTCCAGACATGCATTATCTGCTCAGGTTCATTCTTTCCTTCATAAGCATCGATGATCATATGGGACGGGATGCGTGTACCATCCAGTCCTTCCCAGATGAAGAGATCATACGGGAATGCATTCGTATCATTCCACCCGATCTTGCTCGTGACGAAATACTCAATGCCTGAGCCCTTCAGTATCTGGGGCAGCTGTGCATTGTAGCCGAAGGAATCGGGAACCCAGAACACTGTGCCCTTAACACATGAAAAGAGCTCCTTTACAGTCTTCCTGCCGTAAATGAACTGACGCACGAATGATTCTCCGGAGGGGAGCATGCAGTCAGGCTCGACCCAGCTGATACCCTGCACCTCGAAGCGTCCTTCTGCTTCATATCGTTTCATCTTCTCAAAGATGGAAGGATAACGGTCACGTACGGCCTTCATCTGCACGGGCTGTGTGAAGGTGAACGGAAATTCAGGAAACTCATCCATGTACTTCATCATCTGGCATGTGGTTCTTGCCGCTTTTCTTTCTGTTTCGGAAACAGGCCAGAGCCATGCATGGTCAAGATGTGCGTTTCCGATCGACAGGATCTGAGGTGCTATCGTGCCGTTATGGGCATCAAGAACGGGTCTCAGCATCATGCATGCTTTTTCAGCCTGAGCTTCCAGTACTTCATCGGATGAAGCATAATCCAGGGTGATGAGTGCCCTGTGAAGCGTGTCAGTCACCGTCTGACAGAGAAGGGATGATTCATCAAGCGTGGCGATAAGGCCCCTGAGAACACGAGCATCAAAGTACAGCTTCCAGAGGTTTTCATTCTTCTTAAGAAGCCTCGGCTTCGAGAAGATGAGCGGATAGCTCTTCTTCCTCTCTGCAACGGCCGTCAGGACACGTCCTCCTTCACCCGGATGGTAACCGGGGAAAAAGTGTCCGCCCCACGCTTCCAGCAGGAGGGAGAATTGTCCTTCATACGGTGTTATCCTGAAGAGTGGATGGAACGGATTCACTGCGCCTTCAGGCTTTGAGTTAATATAAACAAGCGTATCGGTTTCAGTCCTGAGTTCAAGATAATACTCCTCCCCTTCCTTCTTTTCATAGCTGACATCACTACTGAAGAGTGTGTTGATCCAGGGCTTTCCCCAGTAAAAAGGAAAGTCAGAAACGGGAGTAAAAACAGCTGATGAGGGAATTCCGCCCTCATTCAGCGGGTCGGGAAGATCAGCAGTTTCCCAAAGGGAAGAAAACTCAACAGGAGTGAGTCTTCTTTTTTCAAGGGTGTCGATGCACCTGTCTATTCTTTTAAGTGCTTTTGTGTAAAGCATGTAATCTCCATTCAAAGACGGCCCTGCATTGCAGAGCCGTTTGTTTCACATGACGCCAAGCGCCTTTTCAAGATCCTTAATCAGTACATCCGAGGACTCAAGTCCGATGTGTACGCGAACTAAGCTTACCCTGTCATCAGGAACCGGTTCACCCTTCTTAAAGTGGGTCGCCGCAGGGAAGACAAGGCTTTCATATCCGCCCCAGCTTACCGCCTTCTTGAAGTAGTAGAGACTGTCCGTGAAACGTCTGACCGCATCAACGTCCCTTGTCTTCAGGCGGAACGAGAAGAGTCCGCTTCCGCCCCGGAGCTGCTTTGACGCAAGTTCACTCTGCTCATAGGAAGGAAGCATCGGATAGAGAACCGATTCAACCTCACTTCTCTTCTCAAGCCATGAGGCCACCGCAAGCGCATTCTGATAGTGGACGGGCATCCTGACTGCCAGTGTCCTTAAATTCCTCAGGATGAGCCATGCCATCAGGGGATCGGGGACGGGTCCCAGAGCCTGGAACTCCGTCTGGAAGAGATGAACCATGTCCGCTTCATCACGGGCAACAATCACGCCGCCCAGCACATCCGAGTTTCCTCCGATGTACTTCGATGCGGAGTGAACTACAAAGTCGATCCCGTAGTCCAGGGGATTCTGGAAGATCGGAGTTGCCCAGGTATTATCGATTATCGTCTTTACGCCCTTGCTCTTTGCCAGAGTGGCAACCTCTTCAAGATTCTGGAGGCGGAATGTAAACGAAGTCGGGCTTTCCATATAGATTACCCTGGTATTGGGCTTTAACGCACGCTCGATGTTCTCGGTCGAGCGGCCGTCGACTATTGTGCACTCAATACCGTACCTTGCCAGATATTTGGTTGCGATGTACTGAGCCCAGTCATAGGTATCCTGTACCATCACGATGTGATCCCCGCCCTTCAGGCAGCTGAAGATGGCAAGGCTGATCGCGGCAACACCGGAAGTGACGAGCTTTGCCCTTGCGCCGTGCTCAAGCTCCGCAAGCTTCATCTCGCAGAGGTTAACCGTCGGGTTGTTTCCCCTGGTGTAGATGTAGTGGGAAGGCTCATCTGAAAGCGCTTCCTGAAATGCATCGAAAGTGGGAAAACTGAAGATTGAAGTCTGGAATATCGGAGGGCTTACCGCCCCGAAGGGCAGGTCATGCTCTCCCATGTGAAGAAGAATATCGGAAATATCCTTAGCCATCTGATTTAACCCTTTACACCACCGTCGGTGAGACCTGCGACGATGTATTTCTGTCCTATACCGAAGACTATCATCGTGGGCAGCAGTGCCACGACGATACCTGCACTCATCAGATCCCAGCTGACACCTGCCTTCGAGATGAAGGAGTTGAGTGCGACGGGAACGGTGTACTTTGATGATTTGTTTATCAGCATTACTGAAAGGAAGAGCTCGTTCCAGATGTTGATGAAAGCAAAGCAGAAGATTGCCGCAATGCCGGGAAGAGTGGTCGGAAGGACTACGTGGATGATCGACTGGATCATGTTGCATCCGTCGATTCTCGCAGCTTCCTCAAGGCTTGCCGGAATCCTGTCAAAGAAACTCCGGCTCATTATCGTGCAGAATGCAACGACCGTTCCGATATAGACGAAGATGAGTGTGCCGTGGTTGTCGACAAGCTTCATCTTTGAGAACATCGTGAAAAGCGGAACCATGAGCATGAAGGACGGAATCGTCTGGGTGAAGTACATGAGCACTTCCAGGAATCCCTTGGCTTTAACTGCCTTAAGGCGTGAAAGCGCAAAGCCGGAGAGGATGGAAATCACCATTGCACCTACGGATGCGATGATCGTGACCTTGAAGGAGTTCAGGAAGTAGCGACCGAAATTGGCATATGAGAAAAGTCTCTTATATGCATCGAATGAAGGACTCGAGGGCCAGTAGATCAGAGGAATCGCATAGAGTTCCTTTGCACCCTTTAAACTGGTGACGAATATCCAGAAAAGCGGCAGAACCGCAACAAGGAGGAAGAGCGCAAGGATGATGACCCTGACGGTTCCTCCGGCTATTTTCCTTACCTGTTTTGCCTTAATCATACATCGTCCTCCGATTTCTTCATCACCTTGAGGTAGATGATGGAATATGTGAAGAGAATGACCATGATGATGACACCGATGGCCGATCCCTGACCATAGTCATATTCGGTGAATACCTTGGTTACCATGCTGGTTGCAAGGATGTTCGTTGAGTTGATCGGACCTCCCTGAGTCATTGCGTAGATGATGTCCGGGAAGTTCATGATCCACATCGTCCTTAAGAGGACCGTGGACACGATGGTCGGCTTGATGTAGGGAATCGTGACGGAAAAAAGCTGCTGCACGCTTCCGCAGCCATCGATCGTTGCGGCTTCATAGAGTTCCTTGGGAACTGACTGAAGTGCCGCAAGCAGCATGATGCCGAAATACGGGACACCGTACCATACGTTTGTGATGACGACACTGACCATTGCCCACTTTGGCTCTGAAAGCCAGCCTATGTTGGACTTGATGATGCCTGCCTTCATCAGCAGGTCGTTGATGACGCCGAACTGTCCGTTGAAAAGCCAGGACCAGATGAGACCGATGGCAAAACCGCACAGTGCCCAGGTGTAGAAAACAAAACCGCAGTAAACGCTTCTGCCCTTAAACGGCTTACGGAGCATCATTGCAAGCAGGAATCCCAGGAGGAACTGGAAAACAAGCGAGAACACAACCCATAGAAGCGTGTTCCAGAGCACCTGAGTGAAGCTGATGCTCGTGCTCTTTATTACTGAAACGAAGTTATCAAAGCCTATGTAGTGAATGTCCTTCAGATTGAACAGGTTATAGTTCTGGAAGGCCATCTGCACGCCCTTAGCCAGCGGGAAGTAGATAAGCAGCCCGATGAAAAGGAGTGCTGGAAGGATCATTAGTGCATACCATTTATTGTCTTTC
>JBJEWN010000037.1:0-5525 GCA_051885075.1 Bullifex sp. | reverse complement strand
GGTCCGTCTATCATGTTCCCGGCGGGAATCGAACCCGCATCGAAGGCTCCGGAGTCCTACGTATTATCCATTATACTCCAGGAACCACTGATTGGTTATTCTATCAGAGGGTTCATTTTTTGTTAAGATATCCCATGCCCTTCAGAAACTTCACGTTCCTTATTGCCTGATCCGCTTTCCAGAAGTTTTTTGAAACGCTCCACTCCTCCGGATATGAATCCCATGCCCAGGTTATGGCCCAGGTTCCGTCAGGAAGCTGGGTTCGCTCCAGAAAATCACACTCCGCATCACAGGCTTTCTTCTGATCGGAGTAATAGGGACTATCGGAGGAAGTGATGTAAAGGGACGGCCTTGCCACATACTCACTCTCCCACTTTTCGCTGTCGGCAGTGAGGAGTGAGGAAAGCTGTCTTTCAATCAGATCTTCAAATTCATGGTGGTCTATGATGCTGCATTCGGATTCATAGAGATATTCGGAAAGCTCCAGGAAGTTATATACAGTGTGCATCGATTCAATCGGACAGTTTGTCCTGAACCACTCATATGCATCCAGCGCTATGGACTGTGCAGTATGGAACATGGGGGAAGAAGGATTACCGAAACGCAGGCAGAAGCCCGCAAGTGATGCAGTGGGATTGTAATTCCCCGTTTCAGGTCTGTATGACCACCAGGGAGCATGAGGGTAATCATCATTGCTTTTTACGGTACTTGCCCAGAAACGGCCATCAAAATCCGCTCCCGACGACAGGTATTTCAGTATTCCCTTCATGATCGGGTGCTCACTGTCAGTAAGTCCAGTTTCCTTTATGATTTCAGTTGCAGCCCATGTCTGCACGGGAGATGAGTCAGGGTTCAGGCAGTCAGGTTCAAGACCGTGACCGAAGCCTCCGTCTTCATTCTGATAAGCTGAGAGCGCGTCAAGCACCGCATCAACACTTCCCCCTTCAAAGAGAAATCGCCACCTTGCCGCATCCAGCGGACGTGCATTCCTCATCACGAAGTTCCTGGTTTTACCTATATCCATACTCACTTCAATGCCTCCAGAAGAAAGCTTACAGGACGCACCCCGTCATTGCACGAGATCACGGCTGTTTCAGGATCCTTCATCCACCCGTCAAAGAAATCACGGGCACCGGATGCAAGTGCGAACACATAGGGGTACAGGTCATGCCAGGCACTCTGACAGAAACCTTCAGGGCAGAGTGCGTCACTGCTGATGAACACATCACCTTCATTTAACGGGCATGCATCCCTCAGCGGATTTTCATATCTCTCCATGAGATCCTCATGGAGGATCTTTTTCACGGCCGTAATCCTCACTTTCCTCATATCATGTGATTATATTCCTGCCTTTTCTCCGTATAAAGAAAAATATTCACTCCTGCACTCATAAATCTTATATTTTGATCTATGAGAAACATCGTTGATTACACTGCGTCCTATCTGTATACGTTCAGGCAGAAAGGTTTCAATGAACTTGATGCACTTGCACTTTCATACATTGCATACTTCCGGTTCCCCAAATCATTCAGGGCATTAAGGAACGGAGAGGGAATGAAACTCAGGGACTTAAACCTTGCCGAACATTATGACATGTATTTCAGCGGGACTTTTGATCCCAAAAGCTCAAGGGAGCTTTTCCGCAATATGACGTCTTCCCCGCGCTACAGGGACATCACGGTCCGAAGTGTCGTGGAAAAGCTTGATGATGAGATGGAAAAACAGTTTGCCGCAGTCACATTTGAACCGCTTCCGGGCACTGCGGCAGTCAGTTTCAGGGGGACCGATGCATCGTTCACCGGGTGGAAGGAAGACTTCAACATGTCATTCACCTACCCTGTTCCATCCCAGAAGGAAGCCAGGCGTTATCTTGAAAAAGTCACGAAGGAAAGTGATAAGGTTTATGTGATGGGTCACTCCAAGGGAGGAAACCTGGCAGTCTATGCATCGATGATGGCATGTGAGGACACAAAAGCAAAGATAAAGCGGATCTACTCCCTGGACGGTCCGGGATTTCCCGAGGAAGCTATAATGAGCAAAGAGTTCAGGAGCATTTCCGCAAGACTTGTGAAAATAGTCCCGCAGTCCTCGATAGTGGGACTTCTGCTGAAGAATCCTGACAGGCTGAAGGTGGTTAAGAGCACATCTCTCTCCCTCTTACAGCATGATCCCTATACCTGGATGGTGGAGGATAATGGCTTTAAAGATGCATCAAAGCTGTCATCCGAAGCCCTTCGTTTCAACAGGAAGATTGATGCCGCCCTTTCAGCAATGGAAGCGGATGAAAGAAAGATTTTCGTCGATACACTCTTTGAGATAATCTCCGCGACGGGAGCATCTGATACCGATGACTTTTTAAAGCACCTCCACAGAACACTCCCCTCATCACTGAAAGCTTATTCAAAGCTCAGTGACGGGAAGAAGGATCTGATGAAGCAGGCATTTGCCGCAATGAGAAGTCTTAAGTAAAGGAGAAGACTATACCGATGACTGCGGATGCAGCAATGAAGATGATCGGGTGAAGGCCCTTAGTCTTCTTCACCTTGTTTGTGAATATCCAGAGGATGACTGCAAGTATGATGCCCTTCCAGTTCACCGCTTCCATGCACCATCCCACTGTTTTGATTATGTCACCATAAAAGAGGTTTGCCACCGCAACGCTTATACCCGCAGCCGCAATGAGACCTGCAGACGTGGGTCTGAGTCCGTAGAACGCACTGTTAACAAACTTATTGTCACGGAAACTCTTTAAAAACGATGCGATGATGAGTATCACGATGATGGAAGGAGCTACAAGCCCGATGGATGCCACTGCGGCACCGAGGATTGCTGTGGGAATTCCGGCAATGTCCATTCCCGTAACATACCCAACATAGGTTGCCATGTTGACACCTATGGGTCCCGGTGTGGATTCACTCACCGCGATCATGTTGAAAAGGTCCGCCTGTGTAAACCAGCCTGTCCTGGATGATATATCATAAAGGAAGGGAATCGTGGCCATGCCGCCGCCGACGGCAAAGAGGCCCACTTTGAAGAATTCATAGAAAAGCCTGAGGAAAAGCATCATTTATTTCCTCCTTTAACACTCTGAATCACGATACCGAGCACTGCCGCAATGATCACGAAGATGACCGGATTGAGCGGAGTAAAGTATGCAAGCAGTGTGACCGCAATGAAGATGACAAGCGTTGCCTTGTCGACGATTGCTTTCTTAAACAGCTTCATCACGGCATTCAGGATGAGCACGCATACGCAGATCCTTATCCCGGCAAATGCTTTCTGGACAACCGCCAGATGGGAGAATGTTTCAATTACTCCGGCAAGGAGGGTTATTATGAGGAAGGAAGGGAAGATGAGGCCGAGAGTTGCTATGATGCCTCCTGCCACACCGCCCTGCTTCTGTCCGATCATGGTGGCAGTGTTCACCGCGATGATTCCGGGCGTGCACTGCCCGATCGCAAAGTAATCCATGATTTCCTCATCACTCGCCCACTTTTTCTTCTGCACGACTTCCCTCTGAAGGATCGGCAGCATTGCATAGCCGCCACCGAACGTCATCACACCCATTTTTGCAAATGTAACAAATAAATCAGCATACAAATTCATGAGGAATATTCTTAATTATTTATGCTTTCTTTTCCAGTGGGAAACATCACTCTTTCGCTCATATAATCGATCCCGGCACGCTTTGCCTGGGATGAGAGCAGGTGCGGAGCCAGTGTATAGGAAACACCATCCTTCAGGAAGTGTGTCGAGCACTGCCTGAACACAAATGATACATCATGCCTGATGCACTCTTCTCTTATATCCAGTACCCATGAATAGTCCATTACCCGGCCGTTCCGGTCAGCTTCCCCTCCCACCGTCACGAGATCGATCTTATCCAGATACCTTTCCATATCGATCGGGCCCACCAGCGGCTGTGCCGTTATACCCCTGTGCTTGATCGGAAGGGATGTGAATATGCCAAGCCGCTCATCTGCTGTTCTCTGATCTTCCACTGTACAGCACACATAGACGTTGTCATAACCGTCACCCCAGTCAGGCGGAAGGCACTTTTCAAACCTGGTGATGCGCTTTGTGAGGAAGAGAAAGGAACAGTCCTGTCTTTCCTTTATCATCTGCCAGGCATCAGGACGCCAGAAGTCGGCATCCTCGATCAGGAAGTCCGATGAAAAACAGAGCCACACCAGTCCTGATTTCATCCTGTATTCCCCGTTTTTCTTCCTCTCCACCGGTTTTGAGAACTGAGATGTCTTCGCTATTACTGATGTGTCGACACCGCGCTTTGCATCACCTTTGTGAATGTAGCAGTGAAGACAGCCGGTACTGCACTTCCGGCATCCCCTCCAGGGGTCCCATACGGATGGCATCAGAAGTACTCCTTCAGCAGCTTTTCCGCTTTTTTCCCGTTAAGGATTTCATGCGTAATGAGCTTTCCGTCCTTAAAGAGGCTCCACGTCGTCCAGACGGCTGGGGAACAAAGCGCATCCTCATGACTTTCAATCTTCCTTATCTTCAGCTCAGTGTTTCTGTCCCGGAAGAACTTCACGATTTCGGGAACATACTCTGCAGTGTACGGACATGCATCACTGTACACAAGCACGAAACCATTCTCACAAATGGAAGCATGGGAAAATGATGGCTTTGGTGCATCATCGGCAAACGGAAGGTACATCAGCGTGAAATAAGGCTCAGCCCTGTCGGCAATGATAAATCCATGCTTCTTCAGGAATACGGGATCGGAAAGGAATGGCTTTTTCTTATCGGACGAGATGCATGTAAGCCCGCTGTATCCCTTTGCTTTTGCATCCATGATGCACGCTTCAAGAAGTTCTCTTCCATAGCCATGGCCCTTCAGGGAACCCGATACCCAGAAACAGGAAATGTGCATATACCCCGGAGCATTTACCGGAAAGAGCGATGCATCGGAGGGGAGGTACTCGATGAAGCACTTGCCACGCGCATCAGCCTTACGGAACACAAGGCCTTTATCCAGCATTCTCCCCAGGTATGCTTTCTTTGTCATTACCTTAACATCATCTTCCTTTGCTATCGCGCAGCAGATGTGTTCCTTCGAAAGACTGTCTTTGTTGATCTCAATGTATTCCATCACTCTTCCTTATGGGGTGTCTTATGACTGTCCGGAGCTTATCGGTTGCTGTCTTTCTGAAGTCGGAAAGATATATCTCATGGTGAAACCTTGTATCAGAAAAGTCAGTCTCATACCCCAGGGAAAGGGCATAATCATCCATCAGCTTCACTGTCGTGGGTTCATCGTCAAAGGGACCCGTGTGCATCACCTGTACGCAGAGTCCTTCATCAACAGTGATGAATTCGACTTTTGAAAGATCCATTCTTTTCTTTCTTTCAGCTTCCTTCACTGCCCATCCGAACACATCCTCAGTCACGAAGTCGGGTACCCTGATGACAGACGTCCAGCAGAACTCATCCTTGCGGCTGTAATCGACACCGCAAAGCCCCTCCTGATACCAGAAACCTTCAAGGGGTGGAACGACATATTC
>JBJEWN010000036.1:0-5527 GCA_051885075.1 Bullifex sp. | reverse complement strand
CTCTGCATGTTGACCATTGCAGAGTATCCTTTAGGAACTGTAAGTTTCCAGTTTCTTTCCATGAATGCAGTGCAGAGATCGGACTTGGAATCAGGATAGTTCTTTGTCACGAAGGCTTTCGTGATGTCGTCATAGTTACCCATGTACGGAGGGTTCGTAATCACCACCTGATACTTCGGAGAGAGATAATCAGCATACTTAAGTACTTCATGTACTCTTGGTTCTATAGTATCAACACCATCAAAGAGATCACCTGTCCATGTAGTCTTGGTAAGATTGCTCTTCAGCTTACCGATATCATCAATGCATGGGATGATCAGGGATCCGAAGGTATCGGCATGTTCGAACTGGGTGAGAAGCTTCTTTACCTCTGCATCCCTGGTATTTGAAAAGAGACTGCATGCGATGCGAAGATCTTCCTCATCAAAGGTGACGTTATGAAGCACGCAGATATTAGGTTCGATACCTGAAGAGAAGAACCTTCTTACCTTTTCCCTTGCTTTCATCATCAGGGCAAAATAAGCAAGCTGACCTGCCCTGTCATCAAGCTCAATGCCATAAAGATTATCCCTGATGATGTGTTCAACTGCATCCTTCGTTGTGTAACCAAGCTCGGAGTATATTTCAAAGAGGATATCAAAGGCATATGTGAGCATGTGACCTGATCCACAGCATGGATCACAGATTCTTATTTCCTCAGGATTGTTTATTCTGATGAAGTCAGGTTCTGTATCAACTGGTTTGATGTAATACTCCATCTTACCAGCCAGCCCTGATTCCGGATGATTCAGCATCCAGAGACGTCCAAGGGAGTTTTCAACCAGATAACGCACGATCCAGTCAGGAGTGAAGAGCTGGGTGGCAGCCGGAATCTCTTTTGAAGTTGCCTTCTTACCCTTACGGAAACCTTCAAATACCTCATCCTTCTTTTCAGCTATGTAGTACTGGTACAGCCATCCTATCACCTCAACGGTCTCACAGCTCTCTTCAGTCAGTGCTTCCCTCATCAGAGGTATGATCGCATCAGGTGAAAGCAGGTCTTCCGGAAGCAGAAGATCTGTATAATCCGATATTCTCTCAAAGAGCATAGGAAGCTCTTTGTTGAGTGCATTGCACTTTGAAACCAAAAGGATGCGGTAAATTTCATCCTGCGGGTTAATGCTTTTTATCTCCCCTGACATCAGCCTGCTTATCCTGTCGGCATTTACCCTAGTCAGGAGCCCATCATCCATAACCGACCCCATGGCATTATCGAGGATTTCGGGAAGACCTCCATCGTTTTCAGGCGTCACGGCCATAGGCCTGTTGAAACCATGCACATCCATATACCTGAGTGCACAGAGCCTGTTGAACCAGGTATATGCAACTTCATCGATTACGGCATCATTTCCCTTTTCCTCTATCCTTTTCATAAGGGCTGTCATTGCGCTTCTGTTTTCAATGACAACTGCGGATGAATCCGATTTCATCAGCATTGATATCCTGGCACCTATCTGCTGTTTCAGCAGGTTTCTGGCTCTTGATGCAAACGCTTCTATTACTGCCCTGTTCATCACACCCTGCCTGTAACGACACAGCCATCATCAATGGCTTTATGGAGATCGGCCTTAAGTTTTCCGATAAACACTTCCACTTCCTCCTTTGTGGAAAGCTCCGTCATTTCAATTACACTTGGCATGCTGGCAATGCCTCTTGTCGGTTTCCGGGCAGGAATGACAGGACGGACCGCAGGAGGAGTTTCTTCCGTAACATCAGCATTAACGGGCTTCGGAGCTTCATCTGAAATGAACTCCTCCACTTTTTTCCTGCCGAAATACATTGCTGAACCTACCGCGTCACTGGTGGATGCATCTTTGAGACGTTCAATCCAATCCTCAATCAGGGCACCAACTTTCCTTTTGCTGTCATCACTCAGAAGTCTGTAGGAATCATTGGAAGGAAGTGATGCTTTGTACCTGTTTATCGATTCAAGACTGGACTGCTTCATTTTCAGCAGTTCATCTGAAAAATACTGATTCAGTTCATCACACAGTCCAGGAAGCTTCGAAACGTCGGATTTACGGTACACATCAGGATCATCAAGGATGTCCCTGATGGGCTGCCACACTTTGCTGTTCTCACTTTTCAGTTCATTCTGTCGTTTCAGAAGAAGCTCATAGGCTTCATCATACTTACCGACCTGAGCATCAGAAGACATGAACTTCAGGCATGGAATTGTCACTTCTTCCTCAAGTTCAAGAAGATGCTCTGAATCATCACCGAGGAAGGAATCGAAATACCATGAAGTATTTCTTCCCATTGAGCTCTCAATGAGCTTCTTTTCCTCATCCAGGGATGCAAGGAATGGATACTTTGCCCGATTGCCATGCTTACCGATTTCATCAAGGCGGGCTCTGAAAGAATCATTCAGTTCCTTCACAACACCCTTTGCATTATCAGTGGAGCACTGTCTTGAAGCAAAATCCTGATAGAATACTTTCAGCTGTTTAACTTTCTGCGGAGAAACCTCGGCAACCGATTCAGCCATCAGGCTGGACCACTGTGTGGTCTGGTTGATAAGAGCCTTGATTCTCTCTGAAGTCAGTTCCTGTCCATTCTGCTTTATATCAAGCTTTCCCTTCCGTGAAAGTATCACAACATAGTAAATCACAGCCTGTGCAGGCCATCCATACGGAATGTGGCTGAAGCAGTCAACCAGAGACTTTATTGTGGTGTTGCTGCCCCTGCGCTTCTCGGAGTCGATCCGGAACAGGATCTGGCGCTCAGCATCACTGTCCATTTCAAGCATATCCGTGATGTCATCAGTAAAGGCAGCTGTAACTGCCGCATCATTGTATGCCCGGCCCTGAATCATGGTAAGATTGGTATAAACCTTCTCAACCAGCGCCCTTAATCCTTCCTCAACCCTTGCCTTCTCATTGCTGTGGGATACGATATTGAGAGGAACTCCTTTGATATACATCACCGCACTCTGAAGGCATTTGGACACGGAAGCTTCGATATTATTCTTTCTGGCATCGTTGAGCGTTCTTTTCTGCTCAGCCACAAGCCTCTTCTCAGGGGAGAAATTTCCCATGTCATGAAGACTGATATACCTGTCCGTCTGAAGTGAAAGAATTATGTCGGCAAATAGCTTTCCGTCATCTTTGAGCTCAATTACAAGCTCATTGCCTGTATACTTCAGACATGCACTGTCAAGACCGCCTGCGTAGCTGGTGGCAATGACGATGCCAAGCTCATATCTGGGACCCATTATCCTGTCATCGATCTGTCTCGTAACCTGATAGGGATTACCGAAACTGTCCTTCGCCTTGATAACGGAACCAAGACATCTCCTGTAGATGACAGTATTGAGACAGTCATAGATCTGGTCATCGGTAATGACTTCCCTCTTTATCTCAGTCTCGATATCCTTCTCGTCATTGGTAAGAAAGTCATACTCCTCGCTGTTCTTTCTCTGAATATAGGTCTGCGACTCCAGCAGGTTAAGCGCATCCTGAGTTTTACGCTTCACTTCCGCAGGATTCTCATCGAAACCTGTCAGCAGCAGGGCAGAGATATTGTGGACCGTGGACCTGAAATCATTCGAAATGTACTTAACCAGCAGCATCGCCTTCAGGACACGGAGGGCAAACGGATTTTCCTCTCCTATGTTGTTCTCTGCAATGAAGATTGACTGTTTGAAGTTATCCATGAGGTTATCCTCGATACCTTCGTAGAAGGCATCGAAGGGAACTACCGGATTGTCGGAAGAAGAACAGTGGCCCTGAGCCAGTCTGTTCAGAACCCTGTGGAAAATGTCCAGCAGACTTCTTGCTCCGGTGGAAGTATATTCACCGGGGAATGCACCGTGTGCGGAAAGCTCGGTGAATGCCGCCTTGAAAAGATCGAACTGATAAGTTACGAAAGGATATGTGTTCACGAACTCATTCTCGTCACGGTAACAGCGGAACCGTTTGGGTCCGTTCACAAAGCCGAACAGAGCATCGAAACTGTCCTTCTTGGATGAGTAGATCATCCCGGCAAGCTGTCTCCCGTCATGGTTCTTCAGAAGCAGTCTCTTCTGTATTACCTCATCCACATTCTGGTTCGTAAGCTTCAGCTTCACATAGAAACGTCCCTGGATTTTGGAAACATCATCCCTGCTTATGTGGTTCTCAAAGGAACCTATGAACTTATCAAGCTGGTCCTGGGACGTTACGATCACCCATGCCCTGTTATCACACTTATCAGCCAGTGCGGTAGCCACTTCCTGAAGCTCAACCATGAGACGCGCATCCTTGACGACGAACTGACCTGCCTCATCAACGAAGAAGTTAAGACGGAAGTCCTTTCCCTTTGAGTCTATATACTTTCTTACTCTCTCCGCAAAACCTTTTATGCTGATGGAAGTACCATAGTTCTGAAGCAGGGAATCATCCTCGTGCTGTCCAGTAACTTCCGCATATGCCTGAACTATCCTTCGCCTGTTAATGTTCTTCTTTTCCCTTGCTTCACACCACTTCTTACCGGACAGTGCTTCAAACCTTTCAATGAACTCACCCAGAAGCCCTTCTTCATCAAGTTCGCTTTCCATTTCAGCAATGACGAAGTCGGCACCGTAATACCCGCGGTGCTCATAGAACTGTCTGAGGAAGATAGGAAGGATAGATTCCGATTTCCCAACTTTATCTATCTGGTTGTTCTGGATGATATTGAAGAGAATGCTTTCCGAAGGGATGGCACATCCCTTCCTTATCATCCCTAAAAGCAGGGGATCATCTGAAAGCTTCTGCTCGAAATAGGAAAAACAGCTCTTACCTGCAATGAAACCGTTCTCAAGCAGATAGGACAGAATCTTTAAAAGATGAGACTTACCGGATCCGAAGAAACCGGAGATCCATACGCCGTTCTTGGAAGGTCTTGCTTCATTGTAGTACTCAAAGAATTCATTAAGGCTTCTGGAAACATCGTTGGTAACAACATACTCTGAGAATTCAACGTTAAGTTCCGCATCATCGTCCTTTCCCGCGGAAATGACACCGTTTATCTGTCGCTGGATATCAAGTCTGAATATGTCCTTCAGAGCCATGGTTACCTAACCTCCGTGAATATGTTGAAAGCCCTGTAGTAATTAACAGGAGCAAGTCTGTCAAAAAGCCTGAAACAGGAATTGCCCGTCCTTCTGTCGTATGCACCCGGATAGAACACAACTATGGGTTTCTTCGCCCTCTGCCTTGAAGGAAGGGCTTCCAGCAAAGAATGAACCCTTATGAATGGATATGCTTCTCCTGCACCTGTGATCATGATGATCTCGGCAGAAGAGGAATCGATGAGATTCGCTATATATGGAGTGAGTCTGTTGTTCAGATCGAGTATGTTTGAGAAATCCTCAAACATCTCCTGTTTCGTAATGTCCTCAGCCTCAAGATAGTCCTGTAAATCATCCCCGATCAGGTAAAGCAGCTCGTCATAAAGGTTAATGTTCCTGATGACAATACCTTTCTGTCCAAGACGTTTAACGATATTTGAAGCCATCTGGGTGTAA
>JBJEWN010000035.1:0-5581 GCA_051885075.1 Bullifex sp. | reverse complement strand
GAACTTATCAAGGAGTGGAACAATGGGGAATAGAAAGCTGGGGACCATCATAATGTCGTTTTTTCTCCTTATAACCCTTTTGGGATGTGAAAGTGAGAAGGTAGTATACATAAATCCTACCTTGCCGACCTTCTCGCCTCAGCGTCCGGTACGACCACACCTAATACAAACAGACGATGGTCTCCAGCTTCCTATTTCCGTGCTTGAGAACCTGGTTCTCCTTCAGGGGTATTCAAAAGAGCTGGAGGTCTATGCCTCCGGATGGGAAGAGTTTTATGAGAAGTTGAGGGAGGAATACAAACGTGAGGACATTCAGGATAAGTGACGGAAGAAAGGCCTTCTTTCAGTGGGATGCTGATCAGAAGCTTTTAATAGGTGCCAATATTCCGGTATGCGCTCAGGTCCACTTCTGCAACGCATCCTCTACTCAGGCTCTGGTAGTGGAAGTTAAAGAGGATAAGGGAACACGTTACTGCGATGTTCCCAACATCCTGTTACAGGAAGCATCTCCAATCAGGTGCTACACCTACCGGGTAGATGATGGGCACAAGACTACTCATGAGAGCATATTTGAAGTGATAGCCAGAAACAAGCCTTATGACTACGTCTACACTGAAACAGAGGTTTTAAGGTACGAGGAGCTTGAAGAAAAGATCAATATGGCTTTGGCCTCTATTAATGCGATTCACACGATAACCAATGAAGATATAGACACAATAATGAAAAGTTGAGGGGATAAGACATGAAAGTATTAAGCTATGATCAGTTGCTTTACTTCTGGAGCAAGTTAAAAACCACATTTGTTTTCCAGGAAGATGGTAAAGGGCTGTCTGCCAACGACTATACAACGGATGAAAAGAATAAGCTTGCAGGAATTGAAGCGGGAGCAAACAAAACGGTTGTTGACTCAGCACTTTCATCAACCAGCACGAACCCGGTTCAGAATAAAGCCGTAAAGACTGCACTGGACGGGAAGGCTGCGTCCAGCCATACTCACGCAATCGCTGACATTACCAACCTGCAAACCACATTGGATGGTAAGGCAGCAAGCAGTCACACTCATGCAATTTCCGATATCACCAACCTGCAGACCACGTTAAACGCAAAGGTGGAAACTTCGCTTGTCGGTAAAGCATCGGGAATAGCGACACTGGACTCAAATGGCCTGGTGCCATCAAGCCAGCTGCCATCATACGTGGATGATGTCCTGGAGGGATATCTCTATAACGGTAAATTCTATAAAGAAACTGCCCACACAAATGAGATTACTGCAGAGGGCGGTAAAATCTACGTTGATTTAACAACTAACTACTCATACCGCTGGAGCGGTTCAACGTATGTGAAGATTGAATCAGTTGACATCGAGCTCATTACAAATACGGAAATCGATGCAATTCTGGCCTCATGATTATCGGGAGGTAAATGACAATGCTGACTGTAGCGGAACTTAAAGAAATCATAGATAAAGAAAAGTCCTCAGTTTTCCAAAGGTTCGCCAGAGTCGGGCAGAACTACTATGAGGGGCTTCATGATATCAGGGACTACAGGCTTTATTACTACGATGCAAAAGGTGAACTTAAAGAAGACAGGAACAGAACCAACATAAAGATATCGCATCCATTCTTCACGGAGCTTGTGGACCAGCTGGTACAGTACATGCTCTCCGGTAAGGAGCGTTATGTGTTTTCAGATCTTCCTGAACTGCAGGAAAAGCTTGACAGTCAGTTTAACTTCAACGATGACTTCAACGCATCGCTTAATGAGCTTTTAACCGGTGTTGCCATTAAGGGCTCCGAGTATATGTATCTGTACCGTGATGAAGAGGAGAAGCTAAGGTTTGAAGTTGCCGACTCGCTTGGAATATCGGAAGTTAGGGCCAGAGATACTGCTGACAACTGCGAGTATGTAGTGAGGTGGTATATAGACCGTCTAGATAAGGACAATGAACCGATTAAGAAGATAGAGGTGTGGGATAAGGATCAGACTACATTCTTTATCGAGGAAGGCAGCAAGGGGATAAAGATTGATGACAACGTGCCGATAAACCCGCGTCCTCACATAATATCAACGAATCTGAAAGACGGAGCCATGTACGGCTCCTCTTTTGGTTTTATACCCTTCTTCAGGCTTGATAACAACGATAAGAGAAAGAGCGACCTGAGTCTTGTAAAGGAACTTATAGACGACTACGACCTTATGAGCTGTTCACTTTCAAATAACCTTCAGGACCTTACTGAGGGAATATATGTGGTGAAGGGTTTTGCCGGGGACAATATGGACGAGCTCATCCAGAACCTGAAGACAAAGAAGATTGTGGGTGTGGATGAATCCGGGGATATTGATATCAGAACTGTGGATATCCCTTATGAAGCCCGAAAAGTAAAGATGGAGCTTGATGAAAAGAACATCTACCGCTTCGGGATGGGCTTCAACTCGGCTCAGATCGGGGACGGGAATATCACCAATATAGTGATCAAGTCCCGCTATGTACTTCTTGATCTTAAAGCCAACAAGCTGGAGATGCGCTTAAAGAAGTTTTTAAGAAAGATCATCAAAGTGTACCTGGATGACATTAACGCCAGCGAGGGCACTGCTTATACACCTGGCGATATCTCCTTTGATTTCACCCGTGAGACTATCACGAACGATACTGACAACGCACAGATAAAGCTTACTGAATCACAGGCGGAGCAGACAAGGATAAACACTCTGTTGAATATCTCATCCTCCGGAACCATCGACTCCGAGACGATCCTTCAGAAGATGTGTGAGGTCCTTGATATTGACTATGAGGAGATAAAGGACAAGGTCCCGGATAAGGAAGAAGTGGACAGCGCACTTGATACCCTTGGTCAGGTAGAAATGACGGAGTAAGTGATATATGAAGAAGTACCAGAAGGAAACAGTTCAGCTATCACTGGAGCAGGAGAAGAAGGTACTTAATTCACTCACAGCGCAGTACACCGAGGCCCGAAAGAGTGTCAAGGCAAAGATAAAAAAGCTCATGGATCGCGGGGACCTTCCTCACGTTATCCACCAGCTGCAATATCAAAAGGCGATAGCGTCCCAGATAGACGAAGCCTTAAGCAAACTTAAGAGCGGGGAAATAAAGACTATCTCCGACTACTTACAGGACAGCTATGGGGAAGGCTTTACTTCATCGCTTTACCACCTTCAGAAGCAGGGCATCCCTCTTATCTTCCCGATGGATAAAAACGAGATCATAAGAGCGGTTCAGCTGAACTCAAAGATATCAGGCGGGTTTTACAAGGGACTTGGCATCAATACCCTTGCCATGAAGACTGCGATAAAGCAGGAGATAACAAGAGGGATATCCTCCGCCATGTCTTATGGCGATATTGCCAGAAACATAGACAACCGAATGAACTCCGGTCTCTATAACTCTTATCGTATCGCACGCACTGAGGGCCATAGGATAAACCAGGAGGCCTCCTTCGATGCCATGAGCAAGGCAAAAGATGCCGGTGCCGATATTGTCAAGCAATGGGACTCAACGCTCGATGGCAGAACAAGACCGCATCATCGTGAACTCAATGGACAGGTCAGGGAACTGGACGAGCCATTTGAAGTTGCAGGCCTTAAGGCAATGCATCCTGCTGCCTTCGGGCGGGCGAGCGAGGATATCAACTGCCGGTGTGTAGTCCTTGAAATAGGACGCTGGGAACTGGATGAAGAAGATACCTATACCAAGTTTGATGGAAATGAGGGTGTCATCGTCGGGGACCTCAGCAATACGGAGAACTATAACACCTTCAAGGTCGGTTATTATGATAAACTGATAAAGAACGAGACGGTCCTCTTAAACCAGCTTGATACAGGAAAACAGTATTCGGGAATCTGGAAAGATAACGTTACTATTGCTGACTATCCATTCAAGAAGGGAGCCATCCAGGCAAAGAAAGATTATTTCAATGCCCAGATTGCAGCAGGTAAACACGTTGATAAGTTTAAGAAGGCCCTTGCAGACCTTGACGACTTTGAGAAGCAGGGTATTAAATACGAGTCCCACTATCTCAAGATCAAGGACTATAAAGCCGGTTTAAACAAAGCAAAGAGTGCTCTTCCAAAGTCTGATGCTGATATCATCAACGATGCATTCAGTCAGGAGAGGAGGAACAATGCTTACTGGTTCACGGATAAGAATGGCAGTACAAGGGAAGCTGATAAAGTCCTTCGTGATAAATGCGGTGAAGTGTGGCGCTCTGCAGGTCAGTTTGAGAAGTACTCCATCTATGACTACACTGAAAGCTATCACAAGTTCAACGAGCCTTTACGTGGAATTGAGTATGGGACCAATAAATATCTTGGTGTTGGCAATGTCAACCTTGATAAGATTGGTGTTAATGGCTATGGTGGATTTAAACCTGGAGAGATCAGGAAGGAAATTGATGCGATGACTGCCATCATCGAGAAAAGCTCCTACGACTTCGATATCTGGGTAAACCGCGGATGCGGACTGAAGGGTATGGATAAGTTCTTTGGAGTGGACCCAAGTGTATTCAACCTTCCTGAAGATAAGCTTGCTGATGCCTTGCTTGGAACCACTCCTGTCGAACATGCTTTCATGAGCACCGGTGTTGCAAAAGGAAAAGGCTTTGGCGGAGATATAAAGCTGAATATATATTGCCCGAAAGGAACAAAGATGATGTACGTTGAACCTTTCAGTGCATATGGCAGCGGGGCCGGTAAAAAGTGGGATGGAATAAGCAAACAGAGCAATTTCGGTTATGAGTCAGAGATGATCATTCAGAGGGGAACAATGTTCAGGGTTACTAAGGTTGAAAAAACCAGCGGGACGATATATGTTGATTTGGAAGTTATAGGTCAGGAGGTCTACTAGTGGAGAAGAAAACACTATACGAGCGTTATGGTAATGAAACCCTTACCGATAACAGCGCTCTGAAAAAATGTGAGGAGTGCAAAGACTGCGTCTACAGGGATGACGGTACCATTTACTCCAACCGATATGATAAGGGAAACTGCCAGAAATACCCTTATCCGAAGATGAAACCTTTGGACGTAATATTCAAGAATGCAAAGTGTGAATACAAGAAAGCATCTCAGGCCTGAGGTGCTTTTTTAATGGGGTGATTAAATGAGTTTAATTGAGGTCAAGTGCGTTGATCAGGCCTTGACAATCACAAGCTCTCCATTAATTGCAAGCGGGGATGTCGGTGCTGATAGAATCAGGTTCGAATTCTGTCCGTTATGGGATGACTTTACTAAGACCGCTATATTCTACAGAAGCAGGGATGAAACATACTCGGTTTTAATGGAGAAGAACGAGTGCACCGTCCCGAAGGAGGTCCTTTCTGATGAAGGGGCCTTTTTCTTTGGTGTCTTTGGAGTCAACGGATCCGTTGTTAAAACCTCCGAAGTAGTCAGATATAAAGTGAGAAAAGGGGCCTTGACTGAGGACTTAAGAGTTCCTGATCCCACTCCTGATATATATGCCCAGATTTTAGCACGCATCGATGAGCTTGGAGTTGAACTGAGCACGTACATAACAAATGAGGAGATAGACAGAATCATAGAAATGTGAGGTGAAAGCTAAATGCCT
>JBJEWN010000034.1:0-5603 GCA_051885075.1 Bullifex sp. | reverse complement strand
AATGTTCAGATTTCTGTTGAATTGGTAACAATACGTCGGTTAAAATAACAGTATGGTAAATTCAATTTCATCATGTGTTAAACATATCATCAACAGGACACCGTTCATCAATGAGATGCTGATACAGGATGTGATCAGTTATTCCAACCTCTCCAAGCGGATTCACTCGAAGGTTGAAGCCATGTACGGACGCCCCGTTAATGAGAGTGCCATCGTGATGGCCGTGAGAAGATACTCAGAGGAACTTAAGAACAAGGACAGGAAGTGTCTCAAGGGCAAAATAGATTATGAGATCAGCATGAAGACAAATATCTATGATGTTAACTTCGTGCGCAACAATAATTTCGTGAACAAACTTGCCATGCTGTATGAGAACGTCAAGCCCGGTAAGGGTGATTTCCTTAACATCTCCGTAGGATCCCACGAGATAAGCCTTTCAGTGAGTGAGAAGTTCCGCTCTGAAGTGGATGAATTCATAAAGACCGAGGAAATCCTTCATGTCAAGGAAAACATGGTTGCGATAACCATCAGTTTCGCGGGAGATTTCCTCAAGACTCCCGGTATCCTGTACATGGCAACACGTAAGCTGGCATGGGAGAACATAAATCTTACTGAGATCGTTTCAACCATGAACGAGCTGACTTTCGTAATCGAAAGGGAAGACAGCATAAAGGCCCTTGATGTGCTGCAGTCCTTCTTCGATGAGGAAGTGTAGGATAGTATCCGGGCCACGTAACGGAGGTAAGACATCTTATCTCCTGTCCCTGGGTATAAAGCAGGGAATCGTCACGGTCTCGGAAGATGCACGTAAGGATGTAAGGAATCTCATGGATCTTGCTGACGGGAGCTGCCATGATTTCATGGTCAGGGGTGCTAACTGCTACATGGTCTCTCCCGGTTCCTTTGAGTGGGCCTGTAAAAGGCTTTCGGAAATCGAAAGGGGAGATGCCGTTATTGATGAGTGCGGGCTCATCGAACTGCGTGACAAAGCGGGATTTCATGACAGCATCGTCAGCCTGATGGAAAAAGAGGAAGTGACTCTTTACGTTGCCGTAAGGGACACCTTCCTGCCGCTTTTCCTTTCAGTTTTCTCTCCCGATGTCCATGATGTGATCAGGATCTGACGGGCAGTATCCTTCTCATGCACTTTATGCCTTCAGGTGTTCCCGCATATATGTCTTTTGCGAACTTTTTTTTGTGCCATAGGAAATCATCCGTGTAGATGAATTCGTCCCCGTCAGTATATTCGATGTCCGTGCCCTGTCAAAGGAGTACGGTGTGGGCTGCCGCCACATCCCAGACGAAACAGGGCTGGTTCACACAGCCTTCGATTGCATCGAAGACGACAGGTGCAATGAGGTGAATGATCGAGGAACCGAATGTCCTTACCTTGCCATCAAATGAGGAGAAATCCATCTTTACCTGTCCTCCGGAACCCATGGTGACCTGCCTTACATCATCCTTGTCCTGTTTCCTTTCAAAAGGTTTTCCGTCCACGATCAGTTTTTCCCCCGGATCAAGGCGAAGCGTCATGTCTTCGCGTGCCTTTCCGAAGCGGGGAAGGTATATCATTGCTCCCTGAGGCCGCCTCTCATGGTCCAGAATTCCCAGCGCTACCGCAAAGGATGGAAGTCCCTGGGAATAGACGTCGGTTCCGTCAATCGGGTCAAGTATGAAGATGTATGGAGTATTATCCCTTATTTCATATTCCGCTTCCTCCGAAATGAAGGCACATTCAGGGAAAAGGGAGTGCACCTTATCGCTTATTCTTTCTGATATTTCAAGATCCGTTTCAGTCAGAACCGATCCGTCGCTCTTATAGGAGCGGTGAACGTCAGCCTGCCTTGCCTTTGCCAGAAGACCGCAGCTGATGACCTCCTCCATGAGAGCGTTAAGTGCTGTTTTATCAAGTGTATACATTGTACTTTTCTTCTTTTTTGAGTAACCTGATCAGGCTGTGGATAAAGTCATAACCGATCTCATAAAAGATTACATCAGATCATCCTCACTCTACAAGAGTTTTTCCCATGACCCTTTAGCCTCTTTCAGGCTTAAGGGACTGGAAGGTTATCCCCTCACGAGGCTTGCGGAACTGGTTCAGAGAAAGACTTCCTCAAGGATTCTGTTCCTTGCCCCTACCGATGAAATAGCGAGGGAAGCGTATCAGGATTTTTCTGATATTCCCGATATCCCTGTAATTTACTTTCCATCCAGCGGCAAGAAGCTTTACAGTCCTTCAACCGCTTCAGGTGCGGAATATGCCCAGAGCAGGGCGCTTGGGGAAATTGAGAAGCTGAAGCAGGGAATAATCGTTACAGGCCTCAGGGCTTTCTCTTCCCCTGTCATCAGCCGCTCATCGCTCTCATCACTTTCACTCGAGATAAGGACCGGAAGTGAATTCAGGCCGATGGAACTTGCCGGGAAACTGTTAGAGGCGGGTTATTTCCGTCAGGGCAGCTGCTATGAGGTCGGAACTTACTCCATCAGGGGTGAAGTGATGGAAATATTCCCTTACGGTGAGGAATACCCGGTAAGGCTTTACGCAGCGTGGGATGAAATTGAAAAGATTGCCGTATATGATCCCATAACCCAGAAAGCACTGAAGACACTTTCAAGATACTCCCTTTCCCTGATGAGTACTGAAAGCAGGACGGAAAGCGAGCCTTTCACATCCTACCTCAATTCATCGGACTATCTTTTCTATGTCGGTTCTTCCAGAATGGAAGTTTCCTTCAGGTCCCTGATGAACGAGGCAAAGGCACTCTTCAAGGAAGCTTATAATGAAAACCGTGATGTTATCCTTCCTGATAAACTTCTTGTCGATCCAATGGCATTTGCAGAAGCAAAGCATGCCAAAATGGTCACTGAAGACATCATGTGTGAAGGGTGTCACGTCTTTGACATCCAGGGTGCAAGGTCCTATTTCGGAAACGTCACATACTTTAAGGAAGAGCTTGAAGGGCTTCTGAAAAACAATTACAGAACCGTAATCGTCGCTCCGACCCAGGTTCAGAAGGAAAGGCTTGACACCGTCCTCAGGGACTACCCGGAGGCAGAGCTGACGGTCAGTGATGTTTCCCATGGTTTCACGATCGATCAGGTAAAGCTGTCAGTCATCCTCGATGCCGAGATATTCGGACGCCGTAAGGTCAGGGCCGAGAAAAATCTGGTAAATGTCTCATCCGCACCGATTGATTCCTTTGTTGACCTTAAGGAAGGTGACTTTGTCGTTCATGTGAACTACGGTATCGGCCAGTTCGTCAGGATCGAAAGGGCCAAAACCACCAGAAGTGAAAGGGATTACATCAAAATACGCTATGCAAACGATGAATTCCTTTATGTTCCCATCGAACAGGCTGACCTTGTACAGCGTTACATCGGCTCTGACGGCAGGAAGCCGAAGCTTGATGCCATGGGCGGAAGCGGCTGGACCCGGAAGAAACAGAAGGCTCTTAAGAATGCGGAGGAGCTGGCAGGCCATCTTATCAAGCTGTATGCGGCCCGGCAGAACTCATTCGGTTTTCCGTTCCTTCCTGACAACGACTGGCAGCTTCAGTTTGAAGCATCGTTCCCTTTTACCGAAACTCCTGACCAGCTGAAGTGCATTGAAGACATAAAGCGTGACATGGAAAGTGACCGTGTCATGGACCGTCTGGTCTGCGGTGATGTCGGCTACGGTAAGACGGAAATTGCGTTCCGTGCTGCCTTCAAGGCAGTGATGAGCGGCAAACAGGTTGCTTTCCTGGCTCCCACCACCATCCTGGCCGAACAGCATTACAGAAAGTTCAGGGAGAGGGTTCAGTCTTTTCCCGTCAACGTTGAGATGCTGTCCAGAATAGTAAGCACGAAGGAACAGAAAAGGATCCTGGCAGCGCTGAAGGACGGAAAGGTTGACGTGCTTTTCGGTACCCACAAGATACTGCAGAAAAGTGTTGTATACAAAAACCTGGGTCTTCTCATTGTAGACGAGGAACAGCGTTTCGGCGTCAAGGATAAGGAAAAAATAAAGTCGCTGAAAGTGAACGTTGACTGTCTTACTCTTTCTGCAACCCCGATTCCGAGAACACTGTACATGTCTCTGTTGAAGGTGCGTGACATGTCACTGCTTACCACGGCACCGCGTGAAAGGCTTCCCGTAACCACCGTCATAACCGACTACAACATCAACAGGGTGGTCAGTGCGATCAGGAAGGAACTGGAGCGCGGAGGTCAGGTGTTCTATCTCCATAACCGGATTCAGGATCTTTCAGAGGTTGCCTATCAGCTCAGGATGCTAATCCCTGAAGCCATTATTGAATATGCCCACGGGCAGATGGATGCGGATGAGCTTGAGGATATTATGCACCGCTTCGTTTATGAAGGCGTTCAGGTGCTGGTATCCACGACGATCATCGAAAACGGAATCGATATACCGAACGTCAATACAATCATCATTGACAATGCTGAGAGGTTCGGACTGTCCCAGCTTTACCAGCTCCGGGGAAGGGTAGGAAGAAGCGACCGTCAGGCATACTGCTATCTATTCTATCCCAGCGAGGACATGCTTAACGACGATGCGGTGAAGAGACTCAAGGTTTTAAGTGAGCACACGTCGCTTGGCAGCGGCTTCAAGGTTGCGATGAAGGATATGGAAATAAGGGGAGCCGGTAATATCCTTGGTCAGGAGCAGAGCGGTGAACTGGAAGCCGTCGGCCTTGACATGTACATGAAGATACTGGATGAGGAAATCACACGGCAGACCCACGGTGAAAAGAGTCATGAGGAGAGGGAGGTTTATCTCGAACTTGACTACTCAGGCTTCATTCCCGATACCTATATCAGGGACCCTGCAACAAAGTTTGAGGTTTACAAGAAGATATCATCAGTCAGGACTGACTATGAACTTGAGTCACTCCGTGGTGAACTTGAGGACCGCTTCGGACAGTATCCGGTTGAGGTTGATAATCTCTTCTGCATTGCCCAGATAAAGATACTTTGCAGAAAGCTGGAGATATATCACCTTTCCGAAAGCCGCGGCTTCGTGCAGGTTGAGTTCTCCCATCTTGCGGCGATAAAACCTGAGAAGATCATAAACCTGCTGCGTCTCAGCAACGGCAGGGTAAAGATGGATTCATCGAGGATGAACTACATGAAGATGCAGACCGATGCGGTAAGCCTCAAGGATAAGGCACTCTTCATCCTCGATCAGCTGAAGAGACTGGAGTAGGAAAATGGACAGTGAAGAAATACTCAGGGAAGTGAATCATATCGAGATAAGGACCTCCGAGAGAAGGGGAATCAAGAGTTATGCACTGAGGAACAACGTCCTTGATGAAGGGCAGAAGGAGAGTGTGCTGAAATACTTCCCGACACATGCGGTTCAATTCAGGGATGAGTTCACGAAACCTGAAACCCTGTTTGGCAATGATAAACCCGTAATTGTCGAAATCGGATTCGGAATGGGCTCCTCCACCGAAATAATCGCGCGTGAAAGAAGAGAGTACAACTATCTCTGTCTTGAAGTTTACCTTCAGGGATTCGTGCGTCTTCTGCGCAGTGTCGGGGAACAGAACCTGGACAACATAAAGCTTATGCGCTTCAATGCTGTTGACGTGCTTGAGCAC
>JBJEWN010000033.1:0-5622 GCA_051885075.1 Bullifex sp. | reverse complement strand
GAGGAAGTTATCGCCTGCGTTGTAGATTGTCAGGAGAACTTTCTTCTCAGGAGCGTTTGTCTGCTTGACGCCTGCATCCCTTGTGCCTGCAGTGTAGTTCTTCCAGTTGCTTGCATTGACGCCGGAGTTGGCTGCCATGACTGCCTTCTGGTCTGCCCAGTAAGCAACGGGAGCTGAAATCTGGTTGCCGTACTGATCGGGCTCAGAGATACCCTTTGTGTAAACGTCTGAACCTGTCAGACCGTCGAGGAGGTTTCTGAGAACCTGGAGGGTAGCTGTAGCCTGAGCGTCAACGTTCTGGGAAACAGTACCGGAGAGCTTGCCTGCACCGATTGCCTCGATTGCATCAGCGTTTGCATCATAACCGAAAATAGGTACGCCTGCGGGATAGTTGGAAGCCTGGAGACAGCCCATTGCCATACCGTCGTTGTTGGAAACAACCATGTCGATGGCTGTACCGAACTTTGTAGCCCAGCCGCCCATTGCCTCAGTTGCTGCGTTTGCATTCCATGTGGAACCGTCAGTACCTGTCATTGCCTTACCTTCGAGCTCAACAACCTTGAAAGTCTTGCCGCCTACGACAACTGAACCTTCCTTGCTGTGTGTAGGATCGGTTGATCCGTTCCATGTTCCGAGAGCCTTTCTGATACCTTCGGTTCTTGCCTTTGAGTCGTTGTGTCCGACATCGCCGATGCAGAGAACATAACCGATGACTCCGTCACCGTTGCGGTCGATCTTTGCGGGATCAGCTGCTGCGAGATAGTCAGTGATGAGTGTGCCCTGGACGGCACCGCCTGCTGCAGCATCGAAGCCAACATAGTAAGTCTTGTCATTCCAGTTCATGGAAGCCATGTCGATTGCACCTGTTGTGGGATCTGAAGGCTGTCTGTTGAAGAATACGAGAGGTTTGTCCTTGTTAAGTGTTACGCCGGATGCTTCTGCGGATCCGTTTGCAAATACACTTGTCATTGCCATGAGAGCAACGAGAGCGATAACCAATAGTTTTTTCATTTTGTCCTCCTTTTGACCTGATGAAAAAATTTCAAAGTAATATACACAGCGTGTATAGTAGTAATTTGAGCACAGTTTATCCCTGAATGCAACTTTTTTTTATGTTTTTGATTGTGAATTTCATGTGAGCGAATAACTGGTTTCTCAGCCCTGAGTCACATCGTTTTTCTGATCTTCCACAACCTGCCCCAGAGGAGTGAAACCTTCTCCCAGAACCTGATATGTATCAAGGATTGTCATGAATGCTTCGGGGTCGGTTTCATGGACGAAACGGACAAGGCGGGAGACAGTGTAGTTGGGCAGTACAACCATGAGCATGGGCTTGTCCTCCTTTGAGAAGAGACCCTTCGCGCTTATAACCGTCCCGGAACGATCAAGCTCCCTGATGATGAATGTGCCGATTTCATCAAGTCTGTCTGAAATGATGTATGCGGTCCTGGCATATCCTGTACCCACTGAGAGTACGATCTTATTAATCATAAGTGATACTATGTAGCTCACTATGATCGCATACATGGCACTCTCAATTGAAAAGATGAATGCGGATGCCGCAATTATCGTGCCGTCCACGATCAGAAGTGATGTCCCTGCAGGAATGTGGGTGTATTTCGACACTATCAGGGCAATTATGTCCGTGCCTCCCGTATTGCTGCCTGAGCGCATAACAAGTCCTATTCCCAGCCCCGCAAGCACGCCTCCGTAGAGGCAGCTCAGCCAGATGCTCATGTCTTTGGAGTAGTCAAGGATTCCTTCATTGCCGAAGATGCGGCACCAGAGGGAAGTGAAGAAGGAGAGTGCCAGGGTCCCGATCAGGGATTTCGCACCGTATGTCTTTCCGAAGAGCTTCATGCCGAGAAGGAATATGGGAACCGAGAGTACCAGTATCGTCAGTCCGACATCTATCCCGAGCGTATGGTAGAGGAGCGTGCCTATTCCGGATACTCCTCCCGGTGCGATCTGGGCAGGGTTTGTGAAAAGGGCGACCGAAAGTCCCGTGATGGCTGAGCCTGCCATGATGTAGGCAAAGTCCGTTAATGATCTTTTCGTAAGCTTCAGATTTTTGATGGCAGTACCGTCTCCTTTGTTTCAAGCAGTTTTATAAGTTCATCCGCATCATCACGGATGATGAGTGATGATAATACTTCCTTCTTCAAGAAACCTTTGCATGTGCATTCCTGCAGGAAATCCAGTAACGTGTCAAAGAAACCGGAGACGTTGTAAAGGGCGATGTTTTTCTGATGGAGCCCTATCTGCTTCCATGTGAAGATTTCAAAGAACTCATCCATTGTTCCGATTCCTCCCGGGAAGATTATGAAGGCATCGGCTTTATCATAGATTGCCTGCTTTCTTTCATGCATGCCGGGTGTGATGATGAGTTCATCCTCAACACTCTTCATTCTCACGCGCGGGTCATCGAAGAACTCAGGCAGCACGCCTGTTACTCTGCCTCCGGCATTCCTTACCGATTCCGCAATGGTCCCCATAAGGCCCCTGTATCCTCCTCCGTATACAAGTCTTATTCCTGAGTATGCAAGGGCTCTTCCAAGCTCTTTTGCCTTATCGGTATAGACACAATCATTTCCGAATGACGAACCGCAGAATACAGCGGCTGATTTAATCCTGCTCATGAATATATATTATAGGAAAAACTTCTGTTTCTCCACCTCAAGATATGTTACCATTGAAGATACGGGATTGTTTATCATACCGTAACGGAAAATATGCTTGCCCTTAAAGGTGTCAAATAATTATAATTCAGGCATGTTGAGGGAGTAGTAACCCCAGGAGGTTTATTATGAAGTCCAGAAAACTCATCGTTCTGATCGCACTGATCATGATGCTCGTCACTCCGGTGTTCGCAGCCAGGGTTGCAGTTACATGGGAGTGGCTGCTTGCTGATCCGGATGTTCAGTATTTCAGATATCAGCTTGGAGGAGAGGATCCTACCGGCTGGACTGTAGTTACGAGCGATGTGACTTACCATGAAGAATCAGGTCTCGACGGAACACAGTCATATACACTCTATCTCCAGCAGTCCTATGACGGAATTTACTGGTCAGCTTCCGCATCTGCCACATCAGAGCCGGTAATCCCAGAAGTACCTGCCGTTGAGGCTCCTGTCGTTGTTGCAGAGGCAGAACCCATCGTTGAAGTTCCCGTGGAAGAGCCTGTTGCAGAGATTGTGGAAGTTCCCGCAGCACCGGAACCTGTTTACGGTTCAATTTCAATATATGGCTATCCGATTTCCTGGAAGTTTGTTCCCGGTCGGCTTGATGTCACATATCCTGCATTCGTGACAGATGCTGAAGCAGCTGACTTCATTGCCTTCACCTATGGCCGCAATGCCAAGTTCATGGATGGTGTTTATTATGAACTTCTCGGAAACGGTCAGGCTGTCATCACCCTTCCTGAAGGCGCATCCTATGCCGATGCTGAATATGTCGGTGAGATCGTGATCGGTGATCTCTTCGATTACCTTTCAATTCTTTTCGCACCTGTCGCAGAGGAAACTCCCGCTCCGGTCGTTGAGGAACCTGTTGCCGCAGAGGCAGCTGCCCCCGCTCCTTCAAAGGAAATTCCCGTCATCACGCTTCCTGCAGATGTTGCACTTCCTTCAGAGGCAGTCGTAACTCCCGCACCCGTGGCTGAGGAAGTAACCGTACCTGCAGAAGAGCCTGTCATTGTTGCTGAACCTGAACCCGTTAAGGAAGAAGTTGTCCTTCCTGTTGCCGAAGTCACTGTTGAGCCTGTCATGGTGCCTGCAGTTAAGGAAAAGGCTCCGTTCAGATTCGTCCTGTCACTTGGCGGCGGTGCCGGTGTCAGAACCACTGATTTCAAGTCAGTTGACAATGCACTCAAGCTCACGCTCGGTCTCGGATTTGAGAACATGGTTTCATTCAATAAGACAGTAGGTCTCTCACTCCAGGTCAACATGGGTGCGGATCTCGGTCTCCTGATGAGCTACTCAGATCTCTTCACAACACCGAAGAACATCATCTCGCTTTCCAGCTACTCAAAGAAGCTCTATGTTGATGCTCTTCTTGGTCTTACCTTCAATACAGGCAGCGTGACCACACATGCCGGAGCCGGTGCAAGGTTCATTTTCCGCGGTGCCGATCCTGCCAACCTGCTTGGAAACTGGAAGCTTTCATGGCTTAACGACAGACAGTTCGGTGCCACCATTGCTCCTGCCGCAAATCTCGGTATCAGATTCAACTTCGGTAAGACCTTCGGCCTCGGACTCGATGCTGATTATGCTTACATCATCAATAAGGGCAGTGTTAATCAGCACGATATCAGCGGACGCGTCACAATGTCCCTCTGTTTCTGATAATCACATACCTGATTGTGTTAGGAGGCCTCCGGGCCTCCTCTCTTTTGTTGACGTACTGCTGATTAACCATTATATTGATGAATTATATGATCGAAGACATCATCAGCGCCATAGACAGTTTCGTTGAGGAGAGGGACTGGGACCAGTATCATAACCCCAAAGACCTGGCAATCTCGATTTCACTGGAAGCGAGTGAGCTTCTGGAACTGTTTCAGTGGCGGACCAGTGAGGAAAGTGTTGAGGAATACCCTGAAAAGCTTAAGGAAGAACTGGCTGACATTATGATTTACTGTCTGCAGTTTGCTTCATCAATGGGATATGATGTCGAGGACATAATCCTTTCAAAGCTTGCGAAAAATGCGGTGAAGTACCCCGTTTCAAAGGCAAAGGGAAAAAAAGACAAGTATACGGCGTATACTCAAGAGGCAGGATCTGATGAGAAATGAAGAAGTCAGCCGGTGTATGGACTACATCCGGTTTACGTGTGAACTGGAAGGTTTTACATTAACTGACGGTGAGGAAGCGTTGCTTTCAGACATATTGGTCGGGGAAACAAGCGCTGAATCAGCAATAAGAAGCTATATTGATGACAGAGGCCTTGATGCCAACTATATTGCCGTCGAGGATGAACAGTCAGTCTATGAAGGTACCAAATGCCTTGTCAATTACTTCAATATCAGGGACAGGGAACTTCTGAGGGAAACGGAAAGGTTTTTCGTGAATGTAAGGACAGCGGAGCTTTTCGCATCCCCTCTCAAAATGCACCTTTCATTTTCATATCTTCAGGCACTGCACAGCAATTTCTTCGGTGACCTTTATCCTTCCGCAGGTGAGATCAGGAACGTGCAGGCATCCAAGAGCAAGGAGTTCTGCCGTCCCGATCAGATTGAAAGAATGGCTGATGACATCTTTCAGAAGCTATCCGCTGACAACTTCCTTAAAAACCAGACAGACAGGGATGATTTCATCAATGATCTTGCATTCTACATGGGTGAAAGCGAAGCGCTGCATCCATTCAGGGAAGGTAACGGCAGGGTCATAAGATTCTTCTTCTATGAGCTCATAAAACAGGCAGGTCACGATGTGGAATGGGCTGAGGCTGATCCTGACAGAATGCTTGAAGGCTCGATCGCCGCAATTGACGGAGACTACCAGCCGCTGGTCGATGTCTTTGAGGAAGTCCTCATAGACTGAGACATACCTTGCTTTCATACGTTCCCATGTTATCCTTAGTTCATGGGAATGTTTTTGTTTGCCCTGCATGGGCGTTAACTTGG
>JBJEWN010000032.1:0-5633 GCA_051885075.1 Bullifex sp. | reverse complement strand
AAATCAAGAAGTGTCTCATTATGCATGCCGACAGCATCGATCTGTTTTACTCCGCCGTAACGGCTTCCCATTCCTGCAGCCAGAACCAATAGAGTAGGTTTCATGTCTCAAATTTCTCCTTTGAATAAGTGACTCAGTTATACGGCACCGCAGAAGCGGTGCATATCCTTTTAATCTATGTTACAGCGAAAAAAGGAAAAATGACAGTAAAATCATTGAGGATCGGAAAACATTACGGATTTAAAGGTTACGTAACGTTTTATTACGTTATATTTATTTATAATGCAACAATTTAATTGACACAATCATTAAAAAGGCATATCTTTCAGCCATGAAAAAAAACCGGATGAAGCCCTATCTGTACACCCTGCCTGCCATTGTACTGGCCCTTCTTTTCGTGTACTGGCCCTTCATCAGGAACGCAGCATCATCCTTTTTCGACATAAACATAAAAGGAGAGCTGACATCTTTCAGGGGAATCGGCAACTACATCTCACTGTTCAGCGATCCGGTATACTGGGAAAGCCTTGCCAATACATTCATCTTCATGGCTTTTTTCGTTCCGGTGAACACGGCCGCGGTCACGGCGGCAGTCCTGCTCGGCAGAGGCAATGACAGGCTTTCATCACTGGCAGGAACCGTATTCATCCTGCCCATGACACTGGGACTTGGCAGTGCCGCCCTCCTCTTTAAATTCATGTTCAGCGAGACCAACGGGATCATCAATTCACTTCTTCACCATGATTTTCCCTGGACATCATCACCGATGGCCGCAAGGCTTTCACTTGTGTTCCTTGGTGTATTTCTGGACATTGCGCTTGACTATCTTCTCCTGTTATCGGCTTACAGGAACCTGGACAGGGGACCGATGGAAGCAGCAATGCTGGACGGATGCGGACCTGTGCGGCTTTTCTTCAGCATAAAGGTACCGATGCTTCTTCCAACCCTCTCATTCATAGTCTTCATGGCCATAAAGGATTCCCTCCTGATCTGTGCGCCGGTGATGGTCATGACGGAAGGTGGGCCTGCAAGAAGCACGCAGACGATCGTGTATTACTACTATCTTTCCGCATTCAGAAACGCGGCCCTTTCAAAAGCCGCGGCGATAAGCATGACCGTGTTCTTCATCGCAGGTGCGGTGGTTCTGGTATATAAGCAGTTTGAGAAAAGGAGGATCACATACAGATGAAACATGTAAGAAAGATCCTCCTTGTTCTGCTCGCGTTCTCAGTGCTCTTTCCCTTTCTGTATGCTTTTTCGGCATCATTCTTTTCAGCTGCAGACTTCACGACATACCCTGCGAAGTTCTTTCCTTCATCCATAAGGTTCACAAACTATGAAAAAGTGTTCAGACACAGATATTTCCTGACCTATGTGATGAACTCAGCATTCACGGGAACACTCGGTACCCTGCTGAGAATGACGATCGCATACCTTGCAGCCTTTGCATTCTCCCATTACCGTTTTAAGGGCAGCGGCTTCATATTCAGTTTTCTCGTGCTAACCATGTTCATCCCATCAGACCTGCTCCTGGCACAGAACTACATAACGATTCAGGGAATGGGACTTCTGGACACATACCTCGGGATCATCTCCACCTCCCTTCTGGGAGCAGGCCAGATATTCATGCTGAGGCAGTTCATGAAAAGCATACCTGCCGAAATGCATGAAAGTGCGGTACTGGACGGTGCAGGGGATTTTACATACATGAGGCATATACTCATTCCTGTCTCGAAAGCCGTCATCGTGGCACTTTCCCTTCAGTGCTTCGTAGGCATATTCAATGCCTACCTCTGGCCTCTGCTGGTTACCAACACTCCACGCATGAGGACGGTTCAGGTCGGTATAACGACACTGGGCTTTTCCGAAAGCCTCAACTACGGACCTACGATGGCCGCGATCATGATTCTGTTCATTCCCTTTGCCATCCTTCTCATGGTTTTCAGAAAGACCATCATGAAGGCACTGGAAAAAGGTTATTTATACACATAAGGAGAGATATCACCATGAAAAAACTGCTGCTTACGGTTCTCATCCTCACCGTTTCACTTTTTCTTTTCGCCTCCGGCGCAAAGGAAAACGGGACTGTGAAGGAAATCACATTCTGGCACTCAAACAGCGGCATCCTCGGGGATGCAACCGACGCCCTTGTGGAGAAATTCAACGACACTGTCGGAAAGGATGAAGGCATACATGTCAGTGCGGTCTATCAGGGCAAGGCAAGCGACGTGCTGACGAAGGTTAAAGCCGTGGCCCAGAGCGGGGATGCATCCCAGTATCCGGCGGTCGTACAGCTTGATGCAACGGGAGTTGTCGATATGGCGGCAAACGATGATCTCGTATTCGCTGAGGACCTCTTTGCCTCTCAGGGTGATGACCTGTCATTCCTTCTGGACCATGCAAAGGAATCGATGATGTACAGGGGCAGGGTCATAGGCCTTCCCTTCAACGCATCAACGATACTGTACTACTACAATAAGACACTGTTTGGTGAAAAGGGAATCAGCGAAGTAAAAACACTGGATGACCTTATCGCGGCAGCCCCGCTCCTTCTTGAAAAGGATGCTTCCGGTAAAACCGTGAGATATGCCATCTCATCCGTTCCGACGACATATGAAATGTGCTCCTTCATCGGAAGCCAGAACGGGGGCAGTTATCTGACCGACATGGAAAACGGACATCAGGGCTTTGCCACCAGAACCGTTTTTGCCGAGGAAGGAACTCTGGCAGCATTTCTTGAAAAGTGGAATGAGCTTTATCAGACAGGAGGACTCAGGAACTCCACAGGCGGTATCACGACTGAGTTCGTTTCCGGACAGACCGCATCAATGTTTGCATCCACGAGCAGTCTCACGACCGTTCTTGAAGCGATCGACGGACGCTTTGAACTCGGCGTCAGTTTCTTCCCTATGGTGAATGAAAAGGCAACGGGCGGCGTTAACCTGGGAGGCGGAGCACTCTTCACATTCAAAGGGGATGCGGAAACACAGAGGGCAGCATACACATTCATGAAATTCATGACCTCAGCGGAAAGTCAGCTGTACTGGCACCTTGAAACAGGATATCTTCCCGTGAACAGGGATACCTACACTATGGATGAATACAGGGCTAACTGCGAAGCCAATCCTCTCTTCAGGGTTGCATCTGACCAGCTGCTTGCTTCAAATCCGAAGGTAGTTGGACTCTGGATACCCAACGGCTATGAGGTCTACTATGCATTCCAGTCAAACATCAAAGCCATGCTGGAACAGGGCGTCAGCATTGCGGATACGGTTGAGAAGATGAGAAGCGAAATTGACAGAGGTCTTGATGATTTCAACAGACAGAATCTCAACCAGCACTAATCTTTTATGCTTCATGCGCGGAGGAAGGAGGGAGATGGTCACATCCATCCCCCTCATTGCGTCCTTCGGTTACAGGAACATCGACCTTAACTTCTGTGAGCTCATGAATCCGGTGCATCACATCGATGATGATTACATAAGGGTCCTTAAGAAATATAAGCAAGTCCATGGACTTTACTATAATCAGAGTCATGTACCCTACACTGCCGATTATCCATCCCTTTCCCATGCAGAAAAACTGAAGCTTGATGACCTGATCAGGAAGGCATTCATCCACTCTGCCGAGCTGGGAGTGGACACCGTCGTGATCCACCCCATCAAAGGCAGCATCGAAGACAACATCACTTACCTTAAGCGCTGTCTTGAAGAACTTCCTGCCCCATGCAGGCTGGCTGTTGAAAACATGGAGAGGGAAGATGAGATTTCCACTGCAGAGGAACTCATTGAGATAACGGATGCACTTGGTGAAAGGGCAGGAATATGCCTTGATACCGGCCACGCCCACATGAGGGGACTCAGCATTCCTGACATGATAAGGAAGATGGATAAGCGCCTCATCGCAACTCACATTGCGGATAACCATGGCTCATCCGATGAGCACTTCATGCCCTACTTCGGCACAATCCCCTGGGAGGACGTAACAGCCGCCCTTAACGATATTGATTATCAGGGATACATGACCTACGAGATAATGTTCTTCATGAGGTATGTTCCAGCCTCCCTTCAGGAGGACGTCGGCAGACTGTCTTACAGAGTACTCACTCACCTCATTTCGCAAACGAACAGTTCTTTTTGAACGAACAGTTCTCACAGAGGGCTCCCGGACACTCCTGGAAGGAATCCGAGGCGCCCTCAAGCTGTCTTATGTGCCACCTCAGCTCTGAGATATGTTCACCGAGCACCCTGGCTTTTTCTTCCGACTCACGAAGCTTTTCCCTGTACTGTTCAAGCAGGACCTGACGGCGTTTCTCACCGCTTCTGTCCTCTCCTGAAAGAAGAATTATCTTCCTGATTTCCTCGAGTGAGAATGAAAGGCTCTTCAGCTCCATTATGCGCTTGATGTAAACAAGGTCGGTATCGGAGTATACCCTCTGACCTCCGGAAGTCCTCTCTGTACTCTTCAAAAGCCCCATCTCATCGTAATATCTTATTGTCCTTACGGTAAGACCGGCAGCTTCCGCCAGCTGTCCCACCTTATATTTCTTCTCACTCACAGCCTAAAATATACACGATATTCAAGGCCATGAGGACCGTCTTAAATGAAAAATGCATTTTTCTGTTTATTATTAATATGAGATACGAAAAAAACCATCACACAACACTTTCAATCGCGGAGCTTCCTCCCCAGGACAGACCCAGGGAGAAGCTGGAGATCAAGGGTGCCGTCGCGCTCTCCGATCTGGAACTTCTGATGATCCTGCTTTCAAGCGGAAGCGCAAAAAGAAGGGTCGGTGAAATAGCCACTGACCTTCTTGCTCTGCTCGATGAGAAAAGCGAACCCTCAGTCAGCGAAATAGCACGCATCGACGGTATCGGGCAGGCAAAGGCATCGGTAATATCAGCAGCCCTTGAGCTTGGCCGGAGAAGAACGGTCAGGAACGGAAACGCCATAACCACACCGAACGACATCTTCATGGAGATAAGGCACTTTGCATCCAGGGAGCAGGAACAGTTCATCGTCGTGGCATTGAACGGCGCCCACGAAGTGATAAATGTTTTCTCAGCAACCACAGGACTTGTCAACAGGACCCTCATTCACCCAAGGGAGGTATTTGCCGATCCGATCTCACGGAGGGCGACGGCAGTCATCCTTGCACACAACCATCCTTCAGGTGTCCTTGACCCCAGTGCGGAGGACATATCGACCACGGCAAGGCTTGCGGAGAGCGGGGACCTGCTCGGGATCAGGGTTCTTGACCATCTGATTTTCAGTCAGAAAGGGTTCTTTTCCTTCAAGGAGCACGGACTGATGTGATCACAAAGTTATAAAATGTTATAAAAGATTGTCAAAGTTATAAAAGGTTATAAATAAGTTACTTAAAGAAACCATCGGAGGATGAATCATGAACGAAGCAAAGCCACTGCCTGCATGTCCTGTGGAAACCACACTCACACTAATCGGGGATAAATGGAAGGTCCTCATCCTCCGAGATCTCATGCCGGGAACGAAAAGATTCGGCGAACTGAAGAATTCTGTTGGAAATGTTTCGCAGAAGGTACTGACAGCACAGCTCAGGGACATGGAGGAAAAGGGACTTGTGAACAGGAAGGTTTATGCCCAGGTGCCTC